>SBBU01000117.1 GCA_005239585.1 Planctomycetaceae bacterium | reverse complement strand
TAATGGCAAAGATGCAAAAGATTGGACGTCGGATGGTTATCAACTTCAACTTGACGGAGGAAAACTCAAGGCGCAATCAGATGGTTCCCCTATCGTTATTTTGTACAAAGGTGGATATATCTTTCCATCAGGAGCTTGCGAAATTCGAATAAAGGGTAACACGGATTCCAGGTCATTAAAGATTGTTTACAATCATCCCAAGGGAAAGAAATGGGTCCTTGTAAAGCTCTTTAGCAGAGACTTTAACATAATTATAGAATTAGATAACGAAGGTAATGTAGCAGGTTCAACTGGTGGAGTGAAAAGTGGATCTGGACCGGGGGGGGGAATACAACCGATCGAAAGAAACGCTACATATAACATTGCTGAAGAGATTCGAGATCGAAAGGGTTGAGATTATTTGTAGGTAGATTCTTCATCGTGGAAGGTATATCATGTGACATCTGCCAAAAATCGCTTCTAGTAGATGAAAACGTTCGTTATGAGCTTCGCATCGAGGTCAGGTCAGCCTATGATGTAATGGACATTACAAAGGCTGATCTTGATCGTGTAAACGAAAAAGAGATTAACAAAACCTTGGATGAGGCCAAGAAATTATCACAGCAAGAGACAGAGGATGAGGTATACAAGACTTTTAAATTCGACCTCTGTCTGACCTGCCAGCGAGAATACATAAAGGACCCGCTTAGATTGAAGAAAGCCTAGGTACGTGGCTTAGGACTTGAGCAGTCTGTTTAAGATCTCTGTTGCAATCTGTGGGCTTGCACGGCCTTTGGTCTCGCGCATGACCTGACCTACCAGGAATTTCAAGGCTGTTTCCTTTCCGCTCTTAAAATCAGCTACAGCCTGTGAATTCTTGTCAATTACACCTTTTACTGCCGCTTCGATCGAGGCTGTGTCGGTTACCTTCTCAAGACCTCTTTTCGAGACGAGTTCTTTTGGAGATCCGCCCTGCCTGAATACCTCGTTTAGCAGTTCCTTGGCAACTGTCTGAGTGATTCTTGAACCCTCGACAAGTTCTATGATTTCACACAGTGCCGCCGGGGTCAGTTTGGAATCTGCCAAGTGCTGACCAGATTCATTCATGAGCTTGGCAACATCGTTTATGACCCAGTTTGCCACTGATTTAGGTTTATTATTGATTTTTACGCTCGACTCGAAGAAATCTGCAATGAATGGTTCCAGTGTGAGAATTGCCCCATCATATTCTGAAAGACTGTACTGGGTTGCGAATCTTGCCTTCTTGGCCTCTGGAAGTTCAGGCAGACTTGCCCTGATAGCATTAATGAAATCATCTGATATGTTAAATGGCTTGAGGTCTGGCTCCGGGAAGTATCGATAGTCGTGCGCCTCCTCTTTGGAGCGCATCGGAAGGGTGATGTTCTTTTCAGGGTCGTACAGCCTTGTCTCTAAAACTATTCTCTCTCCTGCCTCAATGGCTTTTACTTGTCGCTGGAATTCATAATTGACAGCGGCAGCAGCGAATTTGAAGGAGTTGAGGTTTTTCATTTCTGTCTTTACACCCGGCTTGACTTGGCCTTTTTTTCTCACAGACAGATTTACATCACATCGGAGCTCTCCCTTTTCCATGTCACAGTCAGAGATCCCGCAGTATTGCATTATGGTCTTTAGCTGTTTCAGATATGCCAGGAGTTCATCCGTGCTGTTTATGTCAGGCATTGTGACAATCTCAGCAAGGGGCACCCCGGCACGGTTTAGATCTACAAGTGTTCGGTCTCCTACTTCCTCGTGAATGAGCTTACCAGCATCCTCTTCCATGTGCAGCCGTTGTATTCTGACTCTTTTGCCGTTGATCTCCAGTTGTCCATTTGTCGAAAGAGGGAGATCGTACTGAGAAATCTGATAGTTTTTCGGGAGGTCAGGATAAAAGTAGTTCTTGCGGTCAAATTTTGTGTACTTGGCCACTGTACAGCCTAGTGCAAGGGCGGCTTTTACGCCGAGTTTGAGGGCATGTTCGTTGAGTACAGGGAGGCACCCCGGAAGCCCAAGACAGACAGGGCATACTGTAGAGTTTGGAGAGGCATGGAACTTGATCTCACAGCCGCAAAAAAGCTTCGTAGCAGTCTTCAGCTGTACGTGGGTCTCGACACCTATTACTGGTTCATATTCCATAATGTATGGAAATCGGACAGCGTTCCCTGATTCGGTTGCTTCAAAAGGCGCAGCACTGCGCCTTTTCGTTTCGTTTGGTATAGCGGCAGCTCATATCTCATTAGTTCTTCAGCAAATCAGTTATCTCATTTAGAATATCTTCTGAAAGCTTTGACCCAGAGACCGCCTTGGCATGCAGTTGCAAGGCATGTTTAAATCGCTCCTTTGCTACATTTTTTTCAGAGGTCTTTGCAAACCAGTACCAGTATATTGGTTTTGCGGGATAAAGCCTAACGCACTCTGCAAACCTTGTGTTTGCCAGAGGCATGTCCTGTTCATATTCTATTTTTCCAAGAAAGAAGTAGATCCTGCAATCACGAGGGCGAACCCTAAGAGCGTTTTGTAAATCCAAGTTTGTTTTTGCTAATAAATATGATTTTGCTGCCTCTGTTTTCGCAGATTTGAAATCATTATAGGACTCTCTTGCCCCCTTTAAATAGAGGGATGGATCAAGTGTGTTGATGCTGGCTGCCTGCTGTGGGTCATGTTTCATCGTATATGACATTACTAGTCTGATTGAGAATATGCAAATCGGCACTAAAAGTAAAGCAAAAATAATGGATAATCCGACGAGCGGCGCTTGGCCAATCCTTATTGTCTTGTTAGGTGAATGCCTTACCACAAGCGCTCCCAGGAGAAACAGAAGCACTGCAAAATTCAGTTCATACATTACAGTGTTACTAGCCATAAAAATCGAGGCTGCAATTAGAGCTGAGGTTATCCATGACCTCTCTGTATGGGTAATGGGTATGATGGGCAGTCGAAGATAGAGGAGGATCCAACACAACAGGAAAATAAAGAGCAGGAGTGGGCCATTCAACAAGTCACTGAATGTGTCATTTAAGAGATATGCAATTGCAAAGCCGAGGAAAGCGCCAAAAATTACCAAGGGTGACCGGATTGTTGTTTCATTGCTTTCCTCTTTGAAATCCCTCACGAATCCTTGTCTTATTATTAAGATCCAAATGAGCAGAAACACTACAAGACCCAGTGGCCCTAGTTCAGCGAATATCTGGAGATAATCATGGTGGGCCTTGTGTGTCTCGTAGAGGACCTCTTTTTGATATTGCGCATAGTAATCTTGAAAATTGTTCAGGCCAACACCTAATGGATAAAGTTCAGATCCGCTTTGCTGCTGCAGGAATCCATTTGCCTTTACTGCTGTCTCGTAAACTTCACGCTTGCCAGTGGGCGATAGCAAAAAGAAGAGAAGGGCGGTTACAAACATACATGAGATTGCGCAGATAAACGCGGTCTTTTTTCCTACTCTCCAAGCGAATGGGCTAAACACTATCGCTGCAGCCATGCAGGAAATTGATGCAAAGGTAATTCCAAAGACTAGGCTGGCCATAGCAAGAGGGATTAACAATAATTTCCAGCGCAAAGGTAACGCAAGGGAAAATAACAGGGTCACTGCAAGAAAACCGGAATAAATGTTAGCGACAGAGAAATTAGATTTGACTGTAGGGTCTTTAGGATCACCGAAAATCTGATGGTATATGCCATACATGACAACGATTACTAAAGATGGGAGCAGTATTCGTAGCAAGTCTGCAGAATCGATAAAATTGGCAACAATCCAAAATAACAAGACTAGGCTCAGAAAGCTTGTTCCATAGACAATTGCTGCCAGTTTGTATTCTGCAACGAAAACAGAGGCCATTGAAAGTGTCGCAAATAGCAGGAGGCAGAGATCTAGTAAAGAATATCTTAAAGTAAGACCTCCGCTTGCTGCCTTGGATAAAAGAAAGCAAAGTGTGCTTGCGATGGTCAGTGCGTTTATAACAACATTAGTGCCTGCATCGGCCCTTACTCCAGAGACAAATAGTCTTGCAGTTAAACTCGTTGTAAGCAGGAAAAGGGCGATCTGATTGATCAAAGCCCCAGCGATGTGAGAATTTCCTCAATGTTTTTGTTTGCGCACGGGAAGAGCGGGGTATCATCTTTGGTGTAAACCCTTGCCTTGGTCTCGCGGAGCGCCTGGACAAGATCAGAAAAATCCCTTGGCTCGTCGCATTCAAAGGCAAGCAGAAAATCATAGTCAGACAGGCCAAAAGTATACATTGTATTCGTGAGAATCATGTCAAACTTGAGCGATACTCCTCGGTGCTCACCCATCATCTTCTGCCTCTCTTCAAATGGCATCTGGTACCATTCGTGGGTCTTGGTGAAGGGATAAACAAAAATGTACTTTTTGTCTGAGGGGCCGTGCTCAAAATTCTGTGGCCGCTCCATCTTAAAATAGGGCGTCGGTTTTGTAACACCTACATAAGAGTAGGCAAGAGTCAGATATTTGCCCAAGTGGGTTGCATAGATCTCGCCTAAGAGTGATTGACATTCATTCAGATCTTTGCCGATGTACCAGAGCATGAAATCGCAGTCGCTTCGTAAACCTGAGACGAGATAGGGGCGCAAATCAACCCTGCTTTTTATCGAATGAAACTTGTCAATGAAGCTGTTAACCATTGCAGTGCGTTCAGGATTAGCCAAGCGCCTGCAGGCCGGGTCCAATTTGAAGAACATAAAGTTTACATATTTGTGCTTCTTTTCATCCATGGCTTCTTACAGTATCAGAGAAAAGTTATCTAGTCAATACCGTTAGCTATTTTCTTTTGATCCCTCTACAACGATTGTGAATTCACCTTTTGGGATCTTTCCCGTAAATTTTCCGAGTATGTTTTCAAGAGCAGAAGAGATTACTTCCTCATAAACCTTTGTCATTTCTCTGCATATGGTTATCTTTCTTTCTCCGAAAACATCCAGCATATCCTTTAGACTTTCTTGCACTCTATATGGTGACTCGAAGAATATGAGTGTTTTTGCCTCTCTTTTCAGCAGATTCAGAACCTTCACTCGTTGATTTTTTTTGCGCGGCAAAAAGCCTTCAAAGTAGAATGAATCTGTTGCGAGTCCGCTGACCGAGGCCGCGGCGATAACGGCTGAAGGACCCGGGATGGGAATTACCTTTATCCCCTGAATTTGGCACTCTGATACCAGCCTTGCACCCGGATCTGAAATTGTCGGGGTTCCTGACTCACTTACAAGGGCCAGATTTTTTCCCTCTTTCAAGAGTCCGATTATCCATTCTGCTTTCTTTTGAAAGCTGTGTTCAGTGAATGAGACAAGCCTCATTTCAAAGCCATGTCTAATCCCTATCTTACGAGCAGTCCTTGTATCTTCGGCTAGGACTAAATCTGCTGATCTAAGGACTTGGAGGGCTCGCAATGTAATGTCATCAAGATTTCCTATGGGAGTGGCTACTATATAGAGCATTTGGAGCATTATAAATACCTCACTTGACTTTCACAATAACAGGTGGTAAAGTCCCCGAATGCATCCCAAGATCGTGGCTGAAGGATTCACATTCGATGATGTCCTGCTCCTTCCTGCCATGTCTGATAAGATCCCATCCGAAATCGATATAAAAAGCCAGTTTACAAGAAGCATAGGTCTCAACATGCCCGTCGTTTCGGCCGCGATGGATACAGTAACAGGTGCATCCCTTGCTATTGCTATAGCACAGGAAGGTGGGATCGGGATCATTCACCGCAACATGACCACCGAAGAACAGGCTAGAGAGGTTTCAAAGGTTAAAAGATTCGAGGCGAACATAGTTACTAATCCGATTACACTTAAACCCACAGACACGATCGGAAAAGCCCGTGCAACAATGAAGGAGAACGGCATTTCAGGCATACCTGTGGTGAATGACAAGAAGCTTGTGGGAATTTTAACTTCCCGTGATCTTAGGGTGCAGGAAGAAGATGGTCTAAAGATCCAAGATGTGATGACTAGAAAACTTGTTACCGCCAAGGTTGGTGTAACGCTTCCAGAGGCAAAAAGAACACTCAGCGAAAACAAGATAGAAAAACTCCTTATTGTAGATGATGATCTCCGTTTGCGCGGCTTGATAACAATGAAGGACATCCTAAAGCAGGAGCAAAATCCCAATTCCCTTAACGATAAAAATGGCAGCCTGATGGTGGGAGCTGCGGTGGGAATCTCTGATCTTGATCGGGTACAGGCGCTCATAAAGGCTGGCGTGAATGTACTAGTGTTGGATACAGCCCATGGTCATTCCAGGAATGTGATCGAAACACTCAAGGCAATAAAGAAAAAATTTTCTATCGAGGTTGTTGCAGGCAACATTGCCACACGAGAGGCTGCAAGGGACTTGATCAAGGCGGGTGCTGATGCGTTAAAAGTTGGAATAGGCCCCGGCTCGATTTGCACCACACGAATTGTTGCGGGTGTCGGAGTGCCCCAGCTTTCTGCGATACTTGAGACATCAGCAGAGGCGGCCAAGACCGGCGTACCAGTAATAGCAGATGGCGGTATAAGAAATTCTGGTGATATTTGCAAGGCAATTGGCGCAGGGGCTAGTTGTGTCATGATCGGAAATTTGCTGGCAGGCACGCAGGAGAGTCCCGGTGAGCAGTTAATCTTTCAGGGCAGGACATATAAATCATATCGAGGTATGGGTTCGCTTGGAGCGCTCTCTGCTGCCGTTCGAGACCGTTATGGATTTGACAAGAAGGGCAAGGTGGTGCCGGAAGGAATCGAGGGCATTGTCCCTATGAAGGGCAATGTGCGTGATGTTGTGTTCAATTTGGTGGGAGGTCTTCGTTCTGGTATGGGCTACTGCGGCTCCCGCAACATCAAGGAATTCCACACCAAGGCAAGGTTCATTAGAATCTCTACTTCAGCCCTTCGCGAAAGCCACCCACATGACGTTATAATCACAAAAGAGGCCCCAAATTACTCTATCAGGACAACTGAACCTGAATCTGAATGAAGCTCCGCGCAGCAAGCTGTGCGGTATCTGGGCACGACGGTGCTTCATTCGCCGAAGTTCGCCTCGCCATTCATCCTCGCCCCATAAGGGCGAAGCTCGCCCAGAGGGCGGCGCCCAGCAACAATTTTCCTAAAACGGATCCCTCTAAGATCATCAAGGGTATTTGCAACATGACGATATAACAGAGGTTCTCTCCTAGCCGAGTAACCCGCTTTAGAATCGGTCCTACAAGGATGCCTCGTGCTTTGCTGCGGGGAGCTTGATCTCATCGTGAATTTTGTGGAGCAGATTTGCCTCCATGCAGATCCATTCCTCGGGGCCTGTGTAATTGCCGGTGTTGACATAGACAACGCCTGAGCTTCGCCTGCAAAAGGCGCGGTCAGGGCAGGGCTTGCAGACTTTAAAGTCATCGAGCACGAGTCCTCGAATTCGGTTCAATTCCTCTGAATTTTGCCAGATCTCTTTGAAGGATTTTTCACGCAGATTCCCACATTTGATTGGGGCTGCAATGCAGGGATAAACATCACCATTAGCTGATATTCCACAAACCGCGCGTGCACACGAGCATTGCACAGAACGGTTAGGGTTGCAGTCTGGTTCAGGGATCATGCTGGCCAAGGGCCCGGTATAAAGTTGATACAGCTTTTCTCTGTCTACTCTTAAATCGAGTGAGGAGCGTGTGCCATCGTAACGTGCTGTTATATGTGGATCTATTGTGTAGTTGACACCGAGATCGTGTGACAGTTTTATCATGTCTTCGATCTCATCTGTATTGGTCTTCATCAAATTAAACGCAAACTTGACCATTAACCCCATTTCTTTTGCCAACCTTGCCCCGGCGACTGCCCTGTCAAATGAACCAACGATACCTACAAAATCATCGTGTGTCTTTGCGCATGCCCCATGCAGGCTGATTTCAACTTGAGTTGCTCCTGCATCGACTAATCTACGGACATTCTCTGTTAAAAGTAGCGTCCCATTGCTTCTCAGTATTGTTACCATTTTTTTATCAACAGCATGTTTGACAAATGTGAATATTTCAGGGTGAACCAATGCCTCACCGCCTGTAAATGAAAGGTAGAGGCAGCCGGCCTCTCTTAGTTGATCAATAATGTCCAATATTTCCTGCGGTGTTAATTCATTATCTTGGCTTGTACGAGGGTACGGGATATCACGGTCAAAATTATAGCAGTGTGCGCATTTGATATTGCAGCGCAGGGTAATCTCAAAGGAGACAGTAAGAGGGATACATTTCTTATAGGCAACAGCCCAAAGGTCGTGTAGCACCGAGTCTACTACTGCGTGATTTTTAACGAGTGTTCCTGATGGAATGTCCGGCATCACTCAATTTAAATAAATCTATGGTAAACTGATTTAGCCGTGGGGCTCCATCTTCCATGTTTTTCTGCGTTCACAAGACGTATTATAAACCAATTCCAAGTGAAGTCAAATGAACTGTTGTTTACTTGTAAATCAAGATGCGAAACTGTCTTAATCCGGAACATGAGGGGCAGCGATCTGATGTGGGAAAGTTGAATTTTTCCCGCTCAATTTTGCCTGCTCCGCCGCACGTTGAACAGTTTTTGTGATCGTTGCTGACATCTTTCATATTACGTTCAATGAATAGTCCTTTAATGAATTTGTATCGTATGTCTGGAGGAGACTTGAACCAGAAATCATCTGGGTCTCCTATCATAGGGGATTCGATTAGCCATGAGGTTTCATCATATGAATGTTTCAAAGATATATCAGTTGCTCTTGCCTCCCAGATCAACTCAATAGACTTGTCCTCTTTATTCAATCTGAATTTTTCCGCAATCAGCGCTATTATCTCCTTCTTCAGGGTCATTTCGGTATAGCTCTTAGCTTCCTTAAATGAGGATTTAAAGTCTGCTGCTTTTGTTCTGACTAGGGCTTCCATGGTCCTGTACCATTCATTGATGATTTGTTCTTCTTTAGAAATTTGTCTTAATGTATAGAGTTGACCTCTTATTCTTTTGATTTCGTCAAGTAGTTTTTTATCTTGTTTGTTTATTAGATTTCTTTCGACCTGATCGATTAATTCGATGGCTCTATCATACTCTGACCATAGGGCCTGTTCCTGAATCCTGTGGATCATTGTCTTTAGGTTTATGTCGTCGAGGTTATTGCGCAGGTTTATCAGGTCACGGTAGAGTGCATTTTCTGGATACTGCGGATTTCTGAGCACTTCAGCGATCTTGAAGAGTGGGATTGCCTTGTCCGGGAATTTTGCCCGTACAAACTCATGGGCCAATTTTTCAAAATCGGCTGGCGTCGTTGGATCAAGCTTTCCAAGTATCAGGGTGTAGATTTCCTCTTCAGTATAGACCTTGTGAAGTTCCATTCGAATCGCTTCTTTTAATTTAATGTTAGTTTTCTCGATGACGAATTTTCCCTGAACATTTTTAATCCATACTTCTGTGGGAGGGGCCTCTTTTAGTTCAAGGCCTTCATATACCTTTCCATCATTTGTGGTTAACTTGAGAGCCGGGATGGTATATTCTTTTGGAGGATCCTTGACGATTTCTTTGAGATATTTGTACTTGATGAATTCTACATCTTCGGGGAAAATTTCAGCCCAGAGAAACTTGATAGGTCCGTTCACATAGTCGAGTTTTAATGTGATGCCGTCTTTTTCGACCTTGACTACGAGTCCGTCCTGAGGTTCGCCGTAGAGGAGTCTAATTCTGACCCGATCCTGTTTGTCTTGATAGACTGTGAAGGAGACTGGATTAGCGCTATCGCTAAGAGCAAACACGGGAAGGGGTTGCATTACCGCCGTTGTCATTGGTGTACCATTCGCAAGCGAGCTGCCTAGAATGGCACTAGTAATAATTCCTGATAATATCAGCAATTTTCTCAGCATCTTCTTCTCTTAGCAAAGGGTAAATAGGTAACGATACAAGTTTCTTGTAGAGTTCTTCTGCGCCTTTGAATTTTGAGCGGTCAAGCTCATCGAAATATCTGTGTAGCGGCTGGAATACAGGTCTTTTGCAATCGACACCATTTTTATTCAGGTACTTTATAAATCTATCTGCCCCCCCGGTTTTAACGGCAAATCTGTAAAAAACATTGCTTTTTCTAATCGGCAGCTGGATTGGCAGCCCATCCAGTTTTCTATAATAGATTTCGGCAAGTTTTGCCCTTTTTCTTATAAAATCGGGGAGTTTTTTAAGCTGAACCCTGCCAACTGTGGCATTTAGCGCACTCATCCTATAATTGTATCTTATCTCGTAAACCTTGCGCTTGTCATATTCGACTAGATCTCTGGCCTTTTCAGCTATCTTTGGGTTGTTTGTGGCTATCATTCCACCTTGGCCCGTTGAGATCATTTTTGTGTCGTAGAACGAGAAAACCGACACGTCACCCAGGCTCCCGCACATCTTTCCATTGAGTTTTGCACCAACTGATCCCGCACAGTCTTCAACGACCAATCCTCTTTTTGGCAGGGTTGCGGGGAGCCCAAACATGTGTGGTATTACGTAAATGTCTGCCTCGGGCAGATCGCACGGATTACATGTCTGTCTGTCTGCATCCGCTAGTAGAGGAGTTGCACCTGTATAGAGGACTGCGTTCATTAGGGCAGCACATGAATAAGATGGGATTACGACTCGAACTGACGGTCCGGCATTTAATAATTTTAATGCCATGTGCAGTGCGGCAGATCCAGAGTTGACAGCGACAGCATATTGAACGCCAATGAAACGGGCAAACTCGGCCTCGAAAAGTTCAACTTGTGAGTTTATCCCTAGTTGGCCGCTTTCAAGTAATTTCTGTATTGCCATGGTCTCCTCTTTGCCAAATGTTGGCTTTGAGTGAGGAATGGTGATGGTTGATTTTTTCTTGAATGTAATAGGCATGCAGCTATGATACTAAATTATCTCAAAAGTTAAAACTCAAATGTTCAAGTTGCAGAAATTCCTCAACTTGTTCTTCAAATTCGTTGAACCACCCAGTTTCACAAACAGCAGGTACACCTCGGGAAGCCAAGAAGGGCTTCCGAAAGGCAC
>SBBU01000088.1 GCA_005239585.1 Planctomycetaceae bacterium | reverse complement strand
GCCTGTCAGCACATTCAAAAGAAAGAGCGCCCTTGCCACCTGCCATCCGCCCAAATTGCCTGACGCTGAATTTCTCCAGACATGCGTTGCAAAACGCGATCCGGCTGCGGCAATCTTACGCGCAACAGCAACGATTTTCTCCCTGCCTAGCCCGCTCTCAGCCTCTGCAAGCTCTGGCGTAAATTCCGAATAGACCCTCTTTAGCTCCTCGACAAAGCCTTCAAAGGTGACTGGTCTACCGGGGTGCTCATATTTCAGGTATTCCTCCCAGTTAACCCATCTGCGCAGGAAAACGCTGTCATAAAGCCCTTCCTGAATAATCACATTTGCCATTGCAAGAAGAACAGCCGATTCTGAACCCGGCTTGGTCGGCAGCCAATAATCACCCATCGATGCTGTGTTTGAAAGGCGTGTATCCATTACAGCAATCTTTGCCCCTCTTGACTTGGCATCCATAATCCGTTGGGCATGCGGCACAAAGTAATGTCCAGATTCAAGATGGGAGCTCAAGAGTAAGATGAATCGAGCGTTTTCATGATCAGGCGAAGGCCGATCGTACCCCATCCACAGCGCATATCCGAGCCTTGCGCTCGAAGAGCAGACATTTGTGTGACTGTTATGGGCATCTACCCCCCACGCCTGCAGTGTCCTTTCAACAAAGCCATCCTCACCCGGACGTCCTACATGATACATGATCTCATTTCTTCGTCCCTCTATGATCGCAGTTCTTATCTTTGCAGCAACAGTATCAAGCACCTCATCCCATGAGACCCTCTCCCACTTTCCTTCTCCGCGCCTGCCGACACGCTTTAATGGATAGAGAATTCTTTCGGGATCGTTGACCTGATTAATAGTTGCAGGACCTTTTGCGCAGTTTCTACCCCGGCTTGCCGGATTATATGGATTTCCTTCAAACTTTTTTATTTGAAGAGTTTCCTTGTCGACATAAGCGATCAGACCGCACCCTGCCTCACAATTAAAACAGATCGTAGGGACAATCATGTATTTCTTCTTGACTTGATTTGGCCACTGAGAAGATTCATTTTCCTCCCAATCATCCCACTCGGCAATCGGTGGATAGGCATTTAATTCCGTCATTTTAACTCAAAGAAACAGACTGGCCGGCCTTGATCCAGAGCCGTTCGTATTCCAACAGTCCGACTAGTGAACCGATCGAAGCGATTACTGGAGTTACACTATCATATCCAAAGAGTGAATGGGCAAACCAAAGGCCCACTGGGAGGACAAATCCTGCCAAGACCACAAAAAAATAAAAACTTGCACCAAGCAAATAGGCCGATGCCCTCTTGGAATGTCCGACATGATGAGTTGCATGATCAAGGACATTTATCGAAAAAAGAAGAGCTGAGCTTATTGCCAATACATCAAAATACAGACCCCCCTTTAGCAGCACAAAGACCGCACTCCCCGCGACAAGGGCTGCAAATAAAAGATGAATAAACAAGAGATTGCTCAACCACAGGTCACGCCCTCTTGCTTGATGAAATAGAAAAGCGCTATAACACGCAGTCATCACAGCAAAGACTCCCGCAGGGATTGGCATCCGTGCTAAACTCGCCCAGTCTTTAACTAAACCAAAATAGAGCCAGAGAAGAGTAACAGCACCAAAAATCAGAATTATATAGGTACCTATCACAAGCCAAGAGCTAAAATTAGGTTTGAGTATAATATACCAAAATCTATCCGGCCTCTTGAGGTCAAATATCAAAAGAGCACCTGTTAATCCTAAAAAGAATAGAGACACAATTGGGGCAACAATTGTTACTTTGGAATCGGTAAGATCGCCAAAAAATATAGCCATTAGAATTACACCTGCGGCGATAGATTTCGTCCACAAGTAGGCTGCAATTTTTATCCCCCATGGTTTTGGATGATCGATGTCATAAGTTATGCGAACATCTGCAAGTTCTTCCACCTGACCGCCCTTGCCTTCAGTTACCATCGAGGCGTGGTCTTGGATCTGCATATCTGGATTGAGCAGGGTTTGTTCAGCCCCAACATAAAAAACCTTTGGCTTGGTCTCCTTCTCTGGCTTGCGCACCTGTGTTGGGGTGCTTGAGATTATTTTTGAGATCTTGCTGGTTGGGTCATCAAGATCACCTGTAATTATAGCCTGAGTAGGACAGACGATAGCGCAAGCGGGCTCAAGGCCCTTCTCCACGCGGTGTGCGCAAAAATGGCATTTTGCGGCGGTCTTATTTACAGGATCGATGTAAAGGGCGTCATATGGACATGCCTGCATACAGGATTTGCAGCCAATACACTTTGAATTATCAAAGTCTACAACGCCATCCTTCCGTTCAAAGAGCGCATTCGTTGGACAGATCGGGATACACGGGGCATCATCACACTGATTGCATCTTAATACCGCAAAAAATCTTTTTGTATCAGGAAATTCACCCTTCTCGATGTATTTTACCCACGTCCTGAATGCACCGACAGGCACGTTATTTTCCGACTTGCATGCCACAGTGCAAGCATGACAGCCGATACATTTCGTCTGATCTAGAACAAAGCCATATCTCATTCTCCAGGATTATAAGGTTGTAGGCCCTTAATTCAAAATTTTAGTAGCACCACATCTTAAAAGGCTTGTTAGAATTGCAACCTTTTATTAGAATCGTAAACATCATTTAAGAGGGCCTATATGAATAGAAAATTTCAGAAAAGCACATATCGCAGGATTTCTACGCTTATTATCTTCTTCATATCGCTCTACCATTTTCGGTTGCGGGGGCGGAGGGGGT
>SBBU01000086.1 GCA_005239585.1 Planctomycetaceae bacterium | reverse complement strand
TCCTGCTTTCCCAGAATATAAGCTTGCCATTTTGATTCATGTTGAGCTTTTGTAATAACAGAAAATTTTGCTTGATTTTCACGCAGGATTCAGGTTAACATTTCAAAATTGCAACAACTATTAACATTTCAAAATGGTAACATCAATACAATAGTACTACTTGAGATTAAAGCAATATTAAGTTAGACTTGGGGCCGTGTGAATTTCCAGTCACGATTCCTGCGCGTCGAGGGGACTGACAATCCCAAATCAATAAACTGGTTATCTGTAGATTCACTTGGCAAGAACAAACTCGACAAAAACTTGTTAAAGGAATCAACTCATTCACATAGATGGACGTTTAAATTCAAAGAGCAAGAAATCTTACTTTCGTACATCGAGTCAGAAGAACCACGTTCACCGCTTGAACTTATCTTTGAACCAAAAATCTGTCATGTAACACCCCTTGGATGGATGCCAGAACCATTCAAAGTAGAACTCCCTGCCCTCCTTCATTTGCCAGATTACGGGACACTCAAAATCACCTCACAATCAAATCAAACAGTTGGTTTTGAGGCAAAACGAGGTGCTCAAAATTTTGTAAAAATTACCCTTCCACCGGCAGAGTATAGGTTTGAATCGATTTGCATATACCCACAAACAAGCGGAATTGAGCGCGATACGCGCTTTGATGGATTCCGACGAAATTGGCTCAATATATTCCAGATGCAGTCGTGCTTTGGTGTACTAGCAAACAACGCAGCGAGCGATCCCGTATCATTTGCAGTCTATCTATATGTAGATATCGCAAGATTCACCCCACCTCTTATCCCGGGGTTTCTCAGCGCATGGGATCTCATACGACAGACACTTGATCGATATATTTCTGGGTTTCTCGGCTATGGCCAAACAGGCTACAAGCCATTCGACGGTCCGCCTGTTGAAAACACACAAGACTTTCTTGATGCCAAGCCTTCACTTGTCATTGCTGCGCATGGGTACGTCACTGGTTCGGGGGATTATCAATGGTTAAATAGAGGCTACCCCGTCCTGAAGACTTGGGCAGAAGCAATGCTGGCTGAGGATCGCGATGGAGATGGTCTGCTTGAATATTACCTGAGTGGGAATAGCGGATCTTACGAACAAACACGCGAGTGCCCCAAGATACGCCCGAGCAACTGGTGGGACACGATTGGCTTTGGCCACAAGGATGCATATGCAAACGCACTTACCTACCGTGCATTTCTAGGGATGGCTGAACTAGCGCGCGCCATGCACCAGAAAGAAGATGCCAACCGCTATGAGCTTCAAGCAGAGAAGCTTCGAGGAAACTACTTTAAAGCCTTTTACAACCCAGCGACAGGCGTGCTTGCAGGCTGGCAAAGTGCGGATGGTAAGCTGCACGACTATTATTTCACTTTTGTAAATGGAATTGCCATCACATACGGACTCGTCCCTGAGCGCGAGGCAAACCAAATTATCGATCGAATGCAGGCAAAATTCTGCGAGGTTGGATACAAAAGGTTTGACCTTGGATTGCCGGGGAATTTGATACCCGTACGCAAAGAGGACTATGTCCACCTTGATCGCAGTGCCGGGGGACCTGAGCTCGATGACGGTTCTGATGCATTCCAGATATATGAGAATGGCGGAGCGACTGCATGCTGGGCCTATTTTTATATCCAAGCCCTTTACAGCCTCGGCCGCTGCGACGAGGCTAATGCTATCCTCTTTCCAATGCTTGAATCATATGAAAAAGGCGAATTTCAGGGAGTCGGCCCTAACGGCAAGACCAAAGACTGGCGCGCGTGGGATGGCACATGTCGCGGCTACGAGGGATTGCTTGTTGATACGTATTATACTCTCTTGGCCGTAATTACAGGACATTTAAAATAAAAACAATCGAGCTTGGTTTCTTTCATTGCACAAAGGCTACTTGCTGTAAAGCTATCCGCCAACTAGTGATCGATCACGCTCCTCGAATCTGATAGGTACGGGGTTTTGCATTTAGCCTAGGGAGAAGTAGTGCCACATACAGGGAGAAAAAATTCCCGAACGTTCGGGAATTTTTCAAGCTTACGCATAAGGGTAGGGTAAACCAATGACTGTATCTACTCTTAAATCACGTGACCCGCCAGCCTCAAATGAAAGGACTCGAGATCCGAAAAAACTTGACATAAAGCAAATCTTAAATATAGTTTGGTTTAGCAAGGTCATAAAATTACATGATTTTTAACGTGACCTTGTTTTATCTTTTTAGGTGGAGTCATTATGCGGTGTCCAATGTGTTCCAAGGACGACACACAAGTTATTGACTCTCGCAGTGCAAAAGATGAAACACTTATCAGGAGAAGACGAGAGTGCAGATTTTGCCGCAAGAGATTCACAACATACGAACGGATGGAAGACAAAACCCTTTATGTCATAAAAAAAGACGGGAGGAGAGAATCATTCGATCCTGAGAAAATCAGGGAGGGTCTGCTTCTCGCACTAAACAAGAGACCTGTAAAAGAACAAATCATCGAAAAGGCCGCAGCCAGAGTTCATAAGAAAATCAGGGAAAAATTCTCAAAGGAAGTCTATAGCACACAAATAGGTGACTATGTGCTTGATGAACTTAAAAGGATAGATAATGTAGCCTATGTAAGATTCGCTTCGGTTTATAAAGAATTTAAAGACGTAAGCCAGTTTATAAAGGAAGCAAAGAGTGTTAAAAGGCATTAAGAAATCAAACGGCAGAACAGAACCCTTTAGCACTTACAAGATATCAGAATCTGTTCACAAGGCCGCCAAAATCCTCGGAGAGGAAAACGAGGAGCTTTGCAGAGAATTGGCAGGGATGGTCAGCCGGTGGATAAAAAATCGAGCTGACATCTCAACAAGCGAGATCAGACAGATCGTTGTAAAATTATTGAATGAGACTGGTAATAAAAAAATAGCAGAAAGTTATAGCCGTTACGAAGGCAAGAAACGGATCTACGGCTCTACAACTCAAAACGAAAACCTTTTTCCAGATGATGTGGTAATCATAGATAGCCTAGCCAAGGGCGAGGCTGCACCGTGGGATAAAAACAGAATAGCTGTTGCCCTTGTAAGAGAAACCCTAATTGATAAAGATCTCGCATACGAAATTGCAGACGCAGTCGAAAATAAAATCCTCGGCCTTAGACTAGGGAGAATATCAACTACGCTTGTAAGGGAATTAGCTAATCACGAACTCCTCCTTAGGGGCTATAATCTTCAGGTCTCAAACCAAGTGCTCCTAGGAATCCCTAAATACGACATAAAGGAGAAGGTTGCAACATGCGAAAAAAGAGAGCTCGAAGAGTGGATCGTCCACTCACTTCTTAGTCAATACTCGCTTCAGGAAATCCTGAGTTCCGATTGCGCTAACGGACATTTGGAAGGAGACATAAACATTAGCGGATTAGAAACACCGCTCTCTTTGTACAGAGAGTCTATGAACGAGAGCACACTAGAAATTGAAGATGTAGAACTGTCATTAGATAAAAGAGGCCTCTTCACATTTCGCAAGGGCCAGGAACCTGAGATCTCTTCACATGTGGCAATAAACCTTCCTAGGCTTTACTACAACAGTAAGAGTAACTTGTATACTGCTCTTGCCCGGGTTACCAGACTCGCAGTAAAGTCAATAAAGCAACGCAACGTACTCTTAAAATCAAGCAGCAGGGGAGCAGTTTCCTGCGTAGGTCTTAACGAACTCTGCATCCTTCTGCTACAGAAAGCATTACACGAAGACGAAGAGGCACTTAACACAGGAAGAAACATTATGCTCTATGTTTATTTTACAATAAAATCAGAGGAGAGCGATATCATTCTGAGCGACGAGATATCACCTGAAACATGCCAGCGCTTTTCAAAGATGGATGCCAGGCTCTTTAACTCGCAGTTCTTCAACTATTCCCCAAGCTTTCACTCAAAGTGCGACCTGCATGGTTCACTAGGATTAACCAAAAAGTTTCAACCAATCGTAGAAAATTCAGCCCTTTTGATCTATAGAGATCTTTTGTCCCAAGATGAACGCCAAGAATTAAAAGAGATATGCCAAAGATCCGATGGCTTGGAAAAATTAGTCATAGCATAACAAACCCTCTGCTTGAGGTCATATACCCAAGCTATTGTGAGGCTTGCAAAAGAAGAATTAAGGATTCCATACTCTGCAAAGCGTGCCTTGACAAGCTTGAGCTTGTAAAAGATCACGCGTGTCTCAAGTGCGGCGCAGAGATCTCACCAAGTCACAGGGCGAAAAGGTGCAAAAGCTGTGTTGGTAAGAGAATGACATTTGCAGGATGCGTGGCACTTGGGAAATATCAGGGACTTGTCAGAGAGCTTGTCATTTCGCTCAAGTTTAAAAGCAAAAAATATATTGCAAAATTTTTAGGTGCTCACCTTGCGGAGAAGTTGCGAATGTTTGCAAGAGATTGGGACATGATTGTGCCTGTTCCAAGCGCAAGATCAATATTCAGTTCACGAAGATATAACCAAGCAGAGGTCCTAGCTCATATTGTCGCTAACGAATTGCGCCTTCCCATAGAAACAAAGGGTTTAATCAAGACAAGAAAGACAAAACCTCAGGTTGAGCTTGCTCTAGAAGAGCGCGTGAGAAACCCCATCGGGGCATTTACTGTAAAATCTGCTTCAAAATTTAGGGGGAAGGTGATTCTTTTGATAGATGATGTTCTAACCACAGGAGCAACTGCCTCAGAGTGCGCTGATGCCATTAAAAGAGCAGGTGCGTCAGAAGTTTATCTTGCGGTCGCAGCAAGAGATTAGCACCACTCTTTGGACGACAGGATATCTAGCACGCATTCGGTAATGTTGCGTTTATTCCGAAATCGCAAATATTTGCTCGCATAAAGGCTTTCTGGGTGTCGTTTCGGAAAATATGCAACATTACCGAACGCGTGTTAATCGCTCGTTAGACACCTAAAACCCAGATTGATAGTTCGGCTAGTGGGACTCTCCTTCGAACGAATGTAAGCAGTAACATACTCTTTGCCTTCGAGAAATGAGCCTCCCCTTGTAATGTGCTTAACACACCACTCTCTGACATTTCCAGCCATGTCAAACATACCGTAAGGGCTCTTTCCTTCTTGAAACTGCCCCACAGGTGCTACATAGTCGTACGGGTCTTGATTATCACGATCGCTTCGCTCAGCATGATTCAGCCATTTACCTCTCCATTTGTTACCCCACGGATACTCATATGCCTCAGTTCCCCTTGCTGCCTTTTCCCACTCCTCTTCGGATGGAAGCCTCTTTCCAGCCCAAGTTGCATATGCATAAGCATCAAAAAAATCTACGCCGACAACAGGATAGTCCGGGCCATTAAACTCAGCCTTCCAATAGGGTGGTATGTGCTCGTCAATAATCCATGTCCGAGGTGTGTGATCTTTAGATTTAGCCTCGTCAGGATGGCACATCGAATGGTCACCTGTGGTTTTTATATAATCCAAGAAAAGCTTGTACTTTTTATTTGTAACCTCATAAAGATCCATATGAAAAGTTGGAAGATTCTTTTTCGTCTGACGTTCCAGTCCTGGCAGATCTTTTCTTGTCCCGTAAATGAAATCACCCTTTTCAACCTCACCCATTTCTAAATCAGCCAGGGTCAATTTTCTAATCAATGGAGGATCTCCTGTCTTTGAGGGGCCTACCGTAATCTCTATTGGAACTCCTCCAACAACTAGGGTGTGCTTGCCCGGTACTACCTCAGTTTCCAGTGGTGACTTGCCCATCATCTTGCCATCTAACAACACATTTAACTTTATCGGCGTTTCAACTCTAATCTTAGTGACAGGAAGTCTTGTAAGTTTTTTATGAAGCTGTACTTGATTAGAATCAATTAGCTCTGTGCTAGATATGCTTTCCTCATATCCCTCAAGATTTAGCTTTATATCATATATCCCTGCATCCATAATTTTCTCAAAAGGAGTAATTCCCTCCTGACGGTTATTTATACAGACTACTGCACCTAATGGCTCTGAGGTTATTTTAACCGATCCTGACATCTTCTGTAACCCATAATTTATTTTCGTCTTACCTGCTTCAAGCGAAAGTTTTTCCCCCCATACCTGAAAGTACTTAAGCACGAGTCTTAACTTATAGTCGCCGACCGGCATATCTAGATCACACGGAGTAGTACCTTTAAGTTCATTGTTTATAAATACCTGAGCGCCTTCAGGGTTTGTTTCGACTCGGAGCAAGGCACGCTTTGGTTGAACATCTGGTTTTTCTATTGGCACTAAAGGAACTTCTCTATCGACGATTGAACCCGCCTCTATAAGCAGTGAGAGCACCTTCTTGTGATAACCTTTTTTTTCAAGTACCACCTGATATTCACCAGCTGGCAGCTCTTTCTCGAGAGGAGTTTGACCCACAAGGCTTGTGCCAAAAAAAACAGTTACATAATCAACATCGGGAGTCTTTATCCTAAGAAGACCCTTTTGCCTTTGTAGGACAACTCTAAAATGATCAGTGGATAGAAGCTCCTTAGTGTCATTGGTCATGTCAGAAAGAGTTATGTCCTCGCCCTTTTTTGAAAGGATAAAAAATCTCTCCTGAAAAAATTTCATTTTAATTTTTATATCGTGCGCTCCCCCTTTGTATACATACCGAGCTGGCGAGTAGCTAAAAAATTTCCCGTCCACGTAAATCTCAGCATTTGGAGGCTCAGTTAAGAAATTTACTATCACTTCTGCAGGGGATTGGTGCTGTGGCTTTACAGTTACCCTCGGATAAATCAAATAGAGAGTTATCAGAACTACCGCCAAAGCCAAGGCAAAGGCGAAAAATCTAACTAACTGTGTCTTTGTGTCTACAGAAGCCTTCTTTGTGCTAGTCTTAACATCACCCATCTCCAGATCAATAGCTGTACGCGCCTTGATAACTTCATGCTTAAAAAGTGAAGTCGAGATAAATCGTCTTTCCTTATCAATCGATAAGGCTTTTTTAACAGTTCTGTCCAATAGAGATGAAACTGCTGGATTAAGTTCGCTTGGCAGCTCTAGCCCAATCTGTTCCTGACCTGTAAGAAGATAATAGAGAGTAGCGCCTACAGAAAAGATATCGCTTCTAGTGTCGATTCTGCCCCCCTTTAACACTTCCGGTGCAACAAAAAAACATTGTTCCTGAGGTATTGATAGTGTATCAAAGGTGTATGGAAGGATTACGACATTGTATGCCACAGGGCTATTAATATCTGCCATTGTTTCTTTCTCGACAAGGATATGATCAGGGGTAACATATTTGTAAACAATGCTGCTTTCATGCAATGTACCAATTACATCCAAAATCTGGGAGGTAATCTCTATAGCATGGCGTAACGGCAGTATCCCTCCCTCTTCAATAACTGAACGGAGTGTCCTAAATTTTGCTGGAAGTAAAGTTGAATTATCGCTATCAAGCTCTAGGACATTGTTATGCTTTACTTCTATCTTTTTTGCGGACTGCTTGAGAATAATTTTCTGCCTTCCACCCAACTCCTCAATCTCATAGAAATAGTTTCTGTCCATTTGCGGAAATAGTGAGCTTAATAGAGATGCTATCAGTATAAATGGAGTTCGTCAACTCGTTTGGAGTCGAGTGATTGTTCAAAGAAGTGTGGGAAAAAGTTGGAGTTGAAAAATCAGGTGATTCTCGAGACAATTCCT
>SBBU01000066.1 GCA_005239585.1 Planctomycetaceae bacterium | reverse complement strand
AGATATATCAGGTACCAGCGGGAAAACGAAGAAGGACACGGACAGTTGAGATTCAAGTTCTAGGATGCCGCACCCCTCTGGGGTGCGGAGGATGTCACTACGAAGGTCCTTCTATTGGAACAAAGCCTTCTAAGTACTGGTACGGTCCTTTCAATATCCAAGATGAGAGCGAAAAGGAACATATTCAAGGCCTCATAAAGGATTTGTGTTCAAAGGACGAAAAGGCCAGTGCCGAGGCAGTGGCAAAGCTTAAGAAAATCGGCATTCCAGCCATCAATCTGCTAGAAAAGCCATTAGTTGAAGAGAGACAAAAGATCGAGAGGAAAGTGGTGGAAGAGAAGGACAAAAAATGGGTTAGAATGAGTATTTGTTATGGTATCTGCACAAATGGAGGGCCAGCTCAACAAGATGTTGCAAATGCATGTAAACGATGTGGAACTGAGGATAATGAATTGGGCCTGGGTGGGGTTTTATATGGTTTCTGTGAAAAATGTTCAAAGGAGTTAGATATCTGCCGCAATTGCAAAAGAAAGCGTCCGAGTACGCTACTAAGGCGAATGAAGGATATCTTAGATGCAATCTACATAGAAGCTGATAAAGAACTGACAAAAGTCATGAAGGATGATCTTTCAGGGAAACAAAAAGATAAAACACTATGGAAAGAGAGCGGTGACGGTCAGAAACCTGTTTTTAGAATAGGATTATGGTTCTGTCCGAAAGAAGATTTTAGGTTAACTGCCATTGGCTCAACAACTGCCTTTCATATATGTGGTAAAGAGGATGTATATTGGTATCAGGGGGGTAAAAAAAGGGAGGTTTTCTACGGTCCCTTTGAGTTGCCAAAAGGTGCTAACGTGTTGATCCGGGAAAAATTACGCATACACAACATTATTTATGGACCCAAGTTCAATATGAATGGGGAAAAAGAGGACCAGAATGGCAAAGAGAGTGGGCTTGTTTGTAACCCTTGTCTTGTAAAGTGGTCAGGAGATGCAAAGAGTCATAACGAAAATTTTGAACGTGCACTGCAGCGCAACCACAGTGCCTGCGCCAAGTGTGGCAAGCATGGCTGCGATCTAAAGGACGATCACTATTATATCCCCTGGCGTTTTTGCCTTGACTGCGCCAAGAAAGAGTCTGTGTGCCCCATATGTGGAGAGAAGTTGAAATAAAAAAAATGGGTCCTGAGGAACAGTATTAGCAGAAGGAAAAAGAGCGTAAGAAAAGGATGTTGCCGTTAGAGACAGCCGTCGCCGTTGCCGCACTCACTGTCCCCAAAGGCAAGGCCCGCTGGCTGGAGGGTATACCAAACTCACCACGATAGTTAGAAAATTATTACTTGATGGAATTTATTTCGGTTTCAAACGTCTATAATTGTATGAAAAAAGCAAAAAGAGGGTTAGGAATATCTCTAGTTGGTAAGGTAAGAACATCATTGCTCCTTGGGATCGTGATTTGTCCTTCGATTTTGAACCCCGTTTCAGAAGGAGCCGCGTACACCTGTACGGGCAAGTCGTATGGCTTGGCAAATATCCAGGACCAGTTAGAGGAAGGTACTCGTAAAAAATTGGAGGATCTGTTAAAGCAATTAGATAGCGATGATCCTCTAGTACGAGAATCTACCCAGAAAGATCTAGAAGGCTTTTTGGATAACGGTGCCAAGGCTGAATTTATGAAAAAAATGTCAGCCAAGTGCAGCACCGAAGTTAAGGAGAGAGTCAATCGAGTAATGAGGGCATATCAGCTCAAAAAATCTGGTCGGATTGCCTTTATCCGCAAGGGTGATATCTGGATGATTGATTTCGACGGTTCTAATGAACAGCGGTTAACAGATACAGGTCAAGTGGTGACATATAATAGCTCAGTTTTTGGTCCCCTATTATGGTCCCCAGACGCCAAGAGCATTACGTTTAAGTTAGCGGATGGAAATGGTTGGTACAATTACTGTGTTATAGATGTAGAGAACAAGAAAGTGGTTCAACTGACGGACGGGGCCGACAGATATGAAAATTTGGCATGGTCACCGGATGGCACCAGTCTTGCATTCGTTCGCTATGTCTCTGGAAGCCGATGGGATCTCTATGCGGTGGAGGCCAGCGGAAAAAATTTAAAACGGCTAGCTGAAGAAATATCCCCTGCTTTTTCCTGGCTCCCAAACAAATCAATCATATTTACCAAAACTGTTTCGGTAAAGCGCGACGGTGGCTGGACATCTGAAACTTACATTTATCATGTAGATGTTTCAGGAAAGAACGTCGTGGATCCAAAGCTTTGGAAAGGAGGCTCTACATATGTCTCTCCTGATGGTAAGAAGCTTGCGTTTACTATGTACAAAGACGGGATTTACGATTTGTATGTAAAGGATATGGATAGTGGAAATGAAGAGCACTTGTTAGCTCACATGCAGGTACCTCAAAGAGGGTATAGATTTTGGTCGCCTGACAGCAGAAAAATACTGGTGGAGGTCTATAAAGATAAGGTATGGAAGTCATGTATTGTTAGTACTGACAAAAAAATAAAACACTTGGATTGCTCCTCTGTCCATTCGGTCTATTGGTCTCTTAATGGCAAGGTCTTATCCCTGTTTTCGCCTGAAATTTCACCAAGTGATCTCTCGATATTTGGTCATATCTTGATATTT
>SBBU01000058.1 GCA_005239585.1 Planctomycetaceae bacterium | reverse complement strand
TGAGGGTGTTACAAGCTGACAGATCAGACTGTAGGTGATGAAGCCAAAAGGGTGCTAAAAGAATGGAACATCGATCCTGAAAAGCTAAAAAAAATGTGTAATTTCTTAACTTTTAGGCTTGAGCGAAGCCTCGAGATGTAAAATGTGGAGAGCTAGCATCTCCCCATTATGTCATTAAAGCTCCTTAAGTTTGCCCTCTTTTACAAATGTAACAAGAGCATTCCAGGAACTCTTTGGCAGCCTGACTGCACCACCCGTGTCGTCTCGAATGACAACCTCATTGCTCTCCTGAAATTCAACTTCAGGACAATAGCAGCAGTCAGGACAAAGCACTAGCTTTATTTTTTCCATAAAGCACCTCCTTGAACAATATCACAGATTCTCCTCCTACAACAGTTAGGTTGCACCCTTGTCTTGAGACATTTCTTGATATTTTTTCTGATAGTTTTAAGGTGATTGATTTCCGCTGTAATGATTTCAAACCGTTCTTTAAATACATCTGTAACATCAGTACAGATATCCCCTTTCCTGCGCTTGAGCTGAAGAAGCATCCTGATTTCTCGGATGGAGAGCTTATAAGCGCGTGCGGAAAGGATGAAATGAAGAGTATTGATATCCTCCCTTGAATAGACCCTGTAATTGCTGCGATTTCGCAATGGTTTTAGCAGCCCTTTTCGCTCGTAAAATCGTATAGTCTTCTGGTCTACCCCGAGCCTTTCAGAGACATGACCAATCCTCATCAAATTCATCTACTAAACTTATAACCTTATACCAAGTATAAATGTAAAGTGTATTATATTAGATAAATCACTCTGTCGTCTACCATATATTGCAAACCAGCTTGATAATGAAAACTTGCGCTATTATAATTCGGCTTACTATTCTATACTATCTTGGAAGGTTTTTGCAGATTGTTGGGCTTGTTGGTGTCCTGCTCGGATTTTTACTGGGTGTTGCATACAATTCTGAAAGATTGGAACTTATTTACCTTGGAATTGGGCTCGCCGTTTTTGTTGTTGGGACTCTTTGCCTAAAACCTTTTAAAAAATAGGAGATAAAATGGAAAGAGCAATAATCCTATTCTTATTACTTGCCTTTATATCTTGTCGCTTTACAGATGTTCAAGATGGTGTCGATTGGAACAAGAGAGGCGATGATGCAGTAAAACTACTACAGCAGCTCATAAAGATAAAAACTGTCAATGCCAAGCCTGATAAACAGGATGTGATTACTGAGATGGAATCTGTCTTTGAAAAGGCAAAGACAATCAAAGATGACAAGGAGCTTGCAAAATTTATGCGCTCGGAGATTGAAAGGATTTCAAACGCCGTCCAAGCCGTAGGAAACGAGCTTGAGCTGGTAAAATGGGTCAAAGATTATCTTGCTAAAGAAGATATCCAGTCCGAAATCATCGAAACAGCCCCCGGCAGAGGCTGCCTTTTGGCAAGTCTCAAGGGCGACGGGTCCAAGAAACCTGTTCTCCTCATGGCACATATTGATGTAGTAAACACCGAGAAAAACGGCTGGACTGAGGCGGACCCTTTCAAAGCCGAGATCAAGAACGGCTACCTCTACGGCCGCGGTTCAATCGATGACAAGGGTATGGCAGCCTGCGGAATCATGACACTTGTCCTGCTTAAGCGCAATAAAATCAAACTCTCCCGTGACATTTTGCTTCTTTTAACCTCAGATGAGGAGGCGGGTGGAGAATTTGGAATAAAACATCTTGTGAAACATTGCCCTGAAAAAATCAAGGCAGAATTTGCTCTGAACGAGGGTGGTCACATACTGAAGAAAGGCGATAAAAGGCTTGTTTTTGTTCAAACAGCAGAAAAATCAATGCACAACATAAAAGTGATTGCTACTGGCATCTCCGGCCACAGTTCAGTCCCTCATGATCAAAATCCAATAAATGCCCTGTCATTTGCTCTGTCAAGGATAGCGCAATACAAACCACAGCACAAAGTCCTTGATGTGACGGCAAAATACTTTGACAGGATGTCATTGCTTGAAAAAACCCAAGAGGTTGCAGACGCAATGAAAAAGGTGTCAAGCAGGGACCTGAATGAACAATACCTTGCAGTTGAAAAACTTACTTCAGGCAAAGATAAAGAATCATTCAAGGCCAATGCGATCCTGCGTAACACAGCAACACCCACAATTACAAATGCCGGTATCCGGTTCAATGTAATTCCATCAACCGCAGAGGCCCTTGTGAACGTCCGTTTGCTCCCGGGAGAAGACCTTGAAAAATTTATCGCCGAGCTTATGAAGGAAATTGGCCGTAAAGACATAAAGATCCTCCCGGAGATTCCGAAAGAGAAGCGCGAAAAGGATGCACCGGAATCTCCAATTGATAACCCCTGCTTCAAGGCAGTAGAAAAAGTAGCCGACGAGATCTGGGGAAAGGATGCCTTGACCATTCCATACATGTCCACAGGCGCCACTGACTCTCGCGACCTTAGGAACATTGGAATCAACTGCTACGGAATCCTTCCCTTCCCGCTTGAAATGGATGACTTGGCCCGCATGCATGGGAATAATGAACGTGTGGGCGTTGAGGATTTCAAAAAGGGCGTTGAATTTACTTACAAGCTCATCCTTGCCGTTGCAAAATAGTTAAATATAATGAAAGCTTTAGGGAGAACAGAATGAAGACACTTTTAATAACCGCACTTGTAACTATTGCAACATGCTCTACTCAATCACAACCGCAAACCTCAAAGGTCAAGATAGGCAGTGAAAACATTGAGCTAAATGTAATTACCTCGGAGGCAGAGAGACAGAGACTATTTGAGAGGCTGGGAGATCTCTCTGATGGCAATGGAACACTGGTTTGTTACAACCACGATAGATACCTTCACTTCTTCGGGCCAAAAACTGACCTAGACGTTATATTCCTCAGCTCAGATTCAACCATTGTCGATATTAAACAGCTAAAGAAACTCACGGCAACTGACATCAGAGATGATGAAGGTGCAACAAGTTCCAAAGAGGCAAGATATGCACTCTTTGTCAAATCAGGACATGCTAAAAAGCTGGGCGTCAAAGCTGGCGATAAAATAACACTGACAGATGAGATCAAAAATCAAAAAATTCAAGAGATGTCGAACGTCACCATTAAAGGCAAAAAAGTTTACGTTGAGATCGTTTACACATACCGAGCGAGAAGCAGGGGCCTTATGCACAGACCCAATCTATCTGAAAATGACGGCATGCTTTTCATGTACCCAGAAGCACAGAGTCTTTCCTTCTGGATGAAAAATACCAAACTCCCGCTCTCAATTGCCTATATAAAGCCTGATGGCACAATAACTGATACTCTAGACATGAAACCGTTTGACGAATCGTCGCATCCTTCGAGCGGCGATGTCCAGTTTGCACTTGAAGTGAACCAGGGCTGGTATAAGAAGAATGACATCAAAGTCGGTGACAAGGTAACAATTCCTGATGAGATTCGCAGCCTCGTTAATATCAAATTCGTAACGGCAAAGTTTGGTGAGAATGCAATAGATCTCGACGTTGTCGCAACGGATTCAGACCGTCGTTCGCTTTTTGAAAGAATTGATCGGCTGCCAGACAACCGCGGATATCTTATATGTCATGCACACGATAGATTTCTTCATTACTTTGGACCTAAAGCAGATATGGACGTTATCTTCCTGGATTCGAGCGCTAACGTAGTAGATATCCAGGGACTAGCGATGAGAACCAAGTCAGACATAATCGATGAAATCGGTATAACGACCGCCAAAGAGGCAAGGTTTGCCATGTTTATCAACACAGGAAATGCCAAGAGGCTGGGTATAAAAGTTGGCGGCAAAATAGAATTCTCTGATGAATTCACCGAAATAAAAATTCAAGAAATGCCTGCCGTAACGATCAAAGGGAAAAAGGCCTTTGTCGAGTTCGTCTACACTTGGGAAGACAGAAGCAGAGGCCTTATGCACAGACCAAAGATGTCCAGAGATGACGGTATGATCTTCTTGTACCCAAAACCAAAGACAATGTCCTTTTACATGAAAAATACACTAATCCCTCTCTCGATAGCCTATACCAAGTCAGATGGCACAATTTCTGAAATACTCGATCTGCCGCCCAAAGATGATAAAGGAAGACCCTCCAAGGAACACTGCCAATTTGTGCTTGAGATGAATCTTGGCTGGTTCAGCGACAATGGCATAAAACCCGGCGATAAGATAGAAATCCCCCAAGAACTTTTAAAACTTCCTGCCGAGGGATAACCTCAAATAATTATCCCGCCTAGAAAGGCAAGCAGGAACAAGCCTGCGCCTAGTGCAAGTGAAACCTTTACATTTGTTTCACGGGCAAGAACGAAGAGAGAAGGTAGATTTATAATTGGCCCGGCAAAGAGGAGCGCTGCCGCAGCTCCAGTTGGGGCGCTGAGATTTAACAGAAGAAATGCAAGCGGTATCTCGAAGAACGTAGGAAGCGCTATCAAAACAGATATCAAGGCAACACACGCAACAGTCAATATTGCAGCAGTCTGATTCATGGCAGACAAACTGGGGAGCAGTAAACTTGAAAGCAATACACCAGCTGTTATGAGGGGAACAGTTACAAGCGTCATGTAACCTACAGATTTTATGAATTTCAGTGTCCAATCACCCCAGCCGCGAAACTCATCAACCGAGGCATCGCATGCAGCAATATGTGAGCCTGTTTCTTGCGTCTTGGATTTTTCAAACAACTTGCCTACAAGGGCAGTGAGCCCAAAGACAGCAATCAAGGTCAGCCCAAGTCTTGCTATTGAAATCTCAGGGCTGAAGAGCATGAATGTAAGAATGAGCGCGGCAAGATTTAAACCGGGTGACGCAAGCATCAGGGCAAGCGCCGGCCCTAGTCGTGTCCCTCTCTCATAGACGCTTGTAAAGATTGGTGTCACAC
>SBBU01000132.1 GCA_005239585.1 Planctomycetaceae bacterium | reverse complement strand
CTTAAAAACTGCTCATAAAGCAGCCCACGATGCATGTCCAGACATCATTGTAACAGACTCGGGGTTTGCAGAGTTGACATGGTGCTATGCAATAGCACACTGGAAGCTCGACAAGGGTGAAAAAGCCGAGGATGTTTTGAAATTTTTCAATGGTTTCCTCAGAAAAAGAGAGGGAAAGGCTCGTCCGCTGCCAAAAGACATAAAAGAACTACGCCACAGGCTTGATCACGATTATGGAAAACAAGTAAAGAGTGAGTTCTCAATCCTCTTTAAGCAAAGCAAGGGTTTCCTGGACGCAATCAATTTTCATTTTAAAGAGCCGCCAGAATACCTAAAGGATGTGGTCGATTTGATTAAAGCAGTAATGAAACAGAATGACCTTGGAAATCTCCCTATAATCTGCAATGAGACAGGTCTACGAAAGAGTGATTCCGAGACAGAAGAAGACATGATTAAAGAACTCCGTGAGAAATGTAAAGAAGCCCAAAGATTAAATCTAGATGTTTTTATCTGGTATAATTTTACTTCACACCACACTCATAGCGAAAAATATCCGCTACACGGATATGGGCTATTAGACGAAAACAACAAGCTACGCCCCAAACTCTGGGCGGAACTAAAGAAATTTTGCCTGTCAGGTAACTAAGTACACGTCCAAAATGGAGCTCCACGGATAAACCAGTGGTACCATTTGTTACGCCCCTTCGGGGCGACATCCCGTACCAGAGTACCAATTCACCCATGGCTAAAGCCATGGTACTCTTGGTACGGGATAGACCACATTTCATTTTTAGCAAACTTGATACGCTATTTCATTTCATGCTGGCAATAGCCACAAAGACACTTTACAAGGTTCAAGGTAGATAACTTTTTTATTTACATTTTTTCAGGCAGGAATTGCAAATTCCCAGTTCAATAGCGCAGGACATACATATTTTTCCTTTATTTCCGAGATCTTGTACCTAATTACACCGACCACACAGCGCATCACGACCAACATCTACACGATCTCCACACATACACTTGCCTTCCTTGATCCATTTTTTTGTCATCGTCTTTTTTCTGCTGGGCGCGGATCTCGTCGGCGATTTTCTTTGCATTTTCCTTACGCCTTTTATTTAGGGCATATTCTTCACCTATTTCATAAGGCCTATGAGTGCAGACTTTCATTCCACATAGGCATTTAAAATTTGTGAGCTCCTTTTCAAGCGCCTCCAATACTGTGGCTGCCTGCTTGGAGCTTTCGGCCGACAGCTTTTTCAACTCGTCCGCCGCCTTTTTCACTACTTTTTCATTCTTAGAACCAAGATCTTCAATGAGGTCTTGAATTCTTTTATCCTGATCGCTGGCGTTGCCTTTTTTCTGCTGCGCACGAATCTCGTCTGCAAGTTTTTTTATACGATTTTTGACGTTCTTCAATGCAGTTTTGTGGTCACGGTTAGGGCACTTGTGGAATATTTGCCTTGGGCATGTAGTGCATAGAACCATGATGCATTTGTCACATCTGACATTTCCATATTTATTGCAGCTAGTCTTGGAGGGGCTATGTTCATCCAGATTGAGGATTTCCTTTTCAAGCTTTTCCAGTACTGCCTCCAAGTGTTGAGCGTCTCCAGCAGAGAGCTTCTTTAGCTCTTCCTCTGCTTTTTGCACCTTTTGTTCATCATCGAAGCCAAGGTCTTCGATAAGCTCTTGAATTGCTTTATCCTCTTTGTTGACATTTTTTTTCTGGGCGCGAATCTCAGCAATTAGCTTCTCTATTCGCTCATATCGACGTTGCAGTGTGCACCAGGGACAGCCACCATTCTCTGGAAGTAAGATTTTATCGTCGTTATTACACTTTGTGGCTTGCTTTTTCTGTGCCGTATCTTTAAGTAACTTGGCCAGTTCATCAATTATCGCTGACGATTGCTTATTAACTTCAGCTGCAAGCTTTTTCAACTCGTCCGATGCCTTGGTGTGAACGTCTTTTTCCTTTGAAACAAGATTCTCCATTAGCTTTTTAATGTCCTTGTCCTGTTGTGGCTTTGTGCGCTCCTTAGCTACCTTGTCCCAGGCTTGTTGAACGTCGGCTGGGCTCCCGGAATAAATTCTTTCTATAAACCTGAGTTGGGCCAAAAACTGATCAGCGTGTTCGCATGAGTCAGTTGGACAATTGTGCCCAATCTTACTTGGACAAACGGTACACTTGATCTCCTTTCCACATTTATCACACTTGAAGCCATTCCGCTCACGTATCATTTTCTGCTTTACAGCTAATTCGTACCTCACTTTCTCGATTGCGTATAGTGTACTTTCTAACTGCTGAGCGGTGCCCGATAATAATTTTTTTATTTCCTCCGCCGCATTTTGCTGCACTTTTTCATCTTTGGAGCCCAGGTCTTCGATGAGCCTTTGAATGTCCTTATCCTGTGATGGCAGTTTCAGTCCGCATCCACCGCAGATTTTTTCCTTTTCACAGTACTTGGCGCAGTAGAATCGGCCTAGACATGCCAAAATATCTGCCTTGCAGAGTTTGCATTTACCAACTGGACATTTGTGAGCAGAGTCACAGTAATCTTTTACAATACACTTCTTGGTGCAGTACTCGATTACCTTTTCCTTCAACTCAATCCCACAATAGGGGCAAAGCTCAAATTTTTCTGCGCAGGGTTTACAGGCGAAAGGCATACAACAGCCGCTTCCCCTGCCATAATCAACGCCACACTTTGTACACTTATAAACCCTTGAATCCAACGTGTGACCATTTTCTTTCATATGCTCAAGTTTTTTGCAGATTTTTAAATGTTCTTCGAGCGCCTTTTTATAGTCTTGAGTTTCTGTAGGTTTTTCTTTTTCGGGTGCTTTATCCTGCTGTATGACACATTTTTCGCTTGCTTGAAGCCTCACAACTCCGTGGTTGTTTTTCACCTCGACGCTCCCTGAATCGACGATTACGGTAAGAAGGGCTATGAGACCGAGTTCGTTTTTCATGGCTTTTTCTCCTTTTGAATCAATATACTCTAAAATCATGATAAATTTTGTCCCCAGCACGGAGACATCTGCCGCAGGGGTTTTGATTGACCAAGTTTTCTCCTGCTTTTTTACATCGAAATAGGCGTGGCCTTGGGTCATTTGT
>SBBU01000163.1 GCA_005239585.1 Planctomycetaceae bacterium | reverse complement strand
GGCTAATATACCAATTTGTGTAAACCATGTGCTCGGAATATTGTGTTAAGGATCTGCTCGGAATATACCATACCAAGTGGACCGGAGGGGATTCGAACCCCCGACCTCCAGAGTGCGATTCTGGCGCTCTCCCAACTGAGCTACCGGCCCTATTGGTATAACTGGCTTTACTGATTAATTAGCCTTGACAAACTGGATTTTTGGCCAATTAAAAAACATTCAACACTTGTACAAGTATAATGGGTTTGATTAGCTAAGTACAGAATCTATGGCAAGTGATAAAAACTCACAAGAATTTATGAGAAGGGCAATCGAGGAGGCAAAAAAGGCAAGAGCAAAGGGTGAGGTCCCCATAGGAGCAATTATTGTAAAAAAGGCCAAGGCATTGTCAGTCGGACACAATCAAGTCGAGGAATTCAATGATGCTACACTACATGCAGAGATCATTGCGATAAGGCGGGCATCAAAAAAGCTAAAGAACTGGAGGTTGACTGGAAGTACACTTTACGTAACCCTAGAACCATGTGATATGTGCATGACAGCAATAAAGATATCTCGAATAGATAGAGTAATTTTTGGTTCATACAGGGATAACAAACCTGCTATGAAAGTTGACTCAGAGGGGGGTCTTCTGAAAGATGAAACAGACAAGCTTCTTAAATCGTTTTTTAAAGGACTTCGGTAGAAAGATTATTTTTTAATCTTCTTGAGGTCATCAAGCGTAAGCGTCAACATCATGAGATTCTTAGCAGGGAGCTGCATAATAAGGACTGAAATAGCAGTGGAAAAGGTATAGCCAACGTTATTGAGAGGTTTTTTCATATCCCAACTGCCATCGCTTTTTTGACCAGAGATAAACGTATCCCGCGAGCTTGACCAGAAATCCTTCCACGTACTCTCTCCTAAACAATGCATTACAACAGCAAGCCACATGAGGTTATAGAAATTCGAGTCATCACTCGTATACTTCCAATCTGTTTTAAATTTGTTCTTAATCAAAGAGGCGCTCGATTCCAAATCTGATTGCATTGATTTCTTTGCTCGGATCAAGGCGTAAAGAGCACCAGCCGTCCTGCCTGCGGTACCAGGACTCGTTTGATTTGCCGTAAGGAGTCCTGAATAAGGAAATTCTCCTTGATACATCCCTTGGCTACGTCTGATCTTAGTTAGAAAGTTAACCCCATCCTCCAGTACAGTCTCATCTATCTTGATTCCTGCATCTCGCATCTGTGCTATTGCTGTAATAACAATATGGCTGGAAAACATATTTGGATAGTTGTGTGAGACCATGTTCTTATCCAGCTTTATTCCTCCTGCGAAACCATATCCCCAGGCCTTCGTGTCACCATAGCGTCCATCCTTGAAAAACTGCATCAACTTTTCAAGGACGCTGCGGATTTCATCTGTATGATTGCTCTTACAGATTTCTGACAAAAAAATCGCTTCAAACGCCCTTGTTACATTAAAGCCAGTCAAGGCAACACTCTTAAAACCAACTTCCTTTGGAGGAACCTTCATCTGCTGTATATCCTGAATAACCCACTTGAGGCAAAATTGGACCTGTGTCTGATACTTGCCCTTATCGACTCTGCTTCCCTCTGAGAGAAATGCCAGCCCGCAGAGCGCCGCATTTAAACCCCTGAAGTTGAATTGTCCCAGACCGTCTTTCTCACCAAGTTTTTTCTCCAAGTAGCCAAGTGCTTTATCTATCACATTCTGACAAGGTGTACATTTCAATGGACACTCTTTACTATGCTGAGATGTCTTATCTTGATTTTTGTCAGTTACCGGGATCTCGATTGCAAATAAAGTAACAAGGGCAAATGATGTGCATATTATGCTGTTCATACTCCTTAGACGTTAATATGAAGATAATTCCTTGTGGATTGCTAAACGCGATCAGATGGGGTAAAATCTCAACGCTATATTGTGGTGGAGGGGTGCCAGAGCGGCCTAATGGGCACGCTTGGAAAGCGTGAGTTCGCCGTAAGGTGAACCGAGGGTTCGAATCCCTCCTCCTCCGACGGGATTTATTTATTTTATAATCAGAGATTGAACAATTTGGGGAAATTAACACTTATTGGCTATTCTCTGTGATGTGCGCTGCCAAAGGAAAAACCTATATCCAAGAGTATGCTGAGGATTTTATCCTCTGATTTGATATCACTCCTTCTATATGGCACCTCTATCTTGAATGTTAGAGACTCGGACGAAACAAGCTTGGCATATACAGATATTATTTCAGTTTTGAATCTATCGTCTATAAGGTCCTGGGCATAATCATACTTTACACCTGCCAGCAATTTAGAGGAAAGTTGATGCTGAAGGAACACAAAACCGCCTACCGGTGTTTTTACAGGACCAAACTTTCTCTCAATTGATGCGTAATAGAGTTCAGCTCCAAATATACCCAAATCCCCTCCTTTCAAGAAATAGAGATCTACACCATTATAAATCGTAGTCAGACCGTTTTCGTGATTCGACAGCAATAGGCTGTGACCTGCCCTAATCGACTTGTCACTCCCTAAATCTTTCTCAATAGTAAAATGGTTGAAATAACTTATCACAGAAACCCCTGTTGGACTGATAGGAATATCTGCACTGTTTAAAATACCAAAGTCAGATCCGATTCTAGCATCCTCGGTCGAGAAAATACCCAAATCAAACTCGATGAGCTCTGTCGCAAACCCTGACTCGAAAAAACCATCATCACCACCGAAAAACTTGACAGTAGCATTGGGATGATTCACGCCTGATAAATGATGCAGATGCACCTGATTTGCCGGGCTTAGTGGCGGCCTAATTCTACCCAACTTGATGACTAGATCTTTGATACGTCCTTTTAAAACAGATTTCGCATCAAATGTTAAAAATGCCTCTTCAGGTTCTATTTTGAATGATAGATCTGGCTCCTGATGTGCCGATAATGTC
>SBBU01000112.1 GCA_005239585.1 Planctomycetaceae bacterium | reverse complement strand
GTCCTTGCCTCTTGAAAGCGGTTAGTGACGTTTATGAGAGCCCGTCGCAGTTTTTGATTACCAAGCGCCTTTTGAGATGCCTTGTGGAATTCCTGACTTTTAACTTCCATGAACTTCGCCCGTCAACAGCTCTGCCAGATGGAGCGTTCGAATCGAAATCTTCTGACGCTTGAGTCCGCCTTCAATCTGCATGAGACATCCCATATCGGTTGCAACCACTGCGTCTGCTCGACTCTCTTTGATGCAATTAATCTTATCTTGAAGCATCCCGCCGGATATATCGGGATATTTTACAGAGAAGAGCCCGCCAAACCCGCAACATGTGGTAGATTCCCTCATCTCGCAGAGCGTTGCCCCCTTTACCGTGCTAATCAGCCGTCGTGATTCAGATGCAAGCCTTAATTCACGCAGGAGATGACATGAATCATGATAGGTGATCTTACCATTGTAGCTGGCACCTACATCCTCGACTCTTAGGACATTGACCAGAAAATCAGACAGCTCATGGACCTTCGGCAGCAACTCTTCGACCCTATGCAGTATTTTTTCATCTTTTGAAAAGAGCTCATGATAAAACTTTTTTACCATCGAGGCACACGAACCGGATGGAATCACGACGCACTCTTCCTTCTCAAACAGATTCAAGAAGTTCTTTGCGAGTACCCTTGCCTCACTCCAATGGCCGGCGTTAAAAGCTGGCTGTCCACAGCACGTCTGTTCTCGCCTGAACGAAACCTTTACCCCCATCCGTTCCAAGAGCTTGACCATGCTGATTCCTACGTTTGGATAGATCATGTCGACAAGGCATGTCACAAAAGCAGCTACTTTCATAGAAATTCATTCCATATACAAGCAAATAAAAGCTCATAACTCAAGAAACAGCTATCATTTTTAGGCTGCTTGACAACCATTTGCACTTTCGATTATATAATCACTTGTGTTTTAAGGAGGCCTGCGATGTTACAAAGATTTTCGTTATTAACACTTGCCGTATATTGTTCAGGTGTTATCATTCAACAAATTCCTCAAAAACCAGAGGCTGGCAAGACTCTACTAGTTTTAAAAATTATAGACAGGGCTGCAAAGAAGCCAATTACACCAAAAGGAATGACAGATCATCCAAAGATTTCCGTAATAAGAGAGAGTTCTACTCAGGCAGGAGGTTTCTTACGTGGCGGCGAGGGTGTTTACGCAGCTGCTGACATTGAACCGGGGGATGTGGTCATCGCAGTAGAGTACAAGGGCTATGTTAAATGGACATCCGAAAAAATGACTCTTGAACCTGACAAGAAAAAGGAGATTACTGTGGAACTTTCAAAGGGAGTTAATTTTTCAGGAAAGTTCAAGGCAGAAGGCGATACTAAGTTTAGGCACGTATCAATTGAATTTCCTAAAGGTTTTGAAAACACTTTTTTAAAGGTTGGATCAGACGAGACTTTTTCTTTCAAAGATCTCGCCCCAAGTGTCTATAAATTTGTAGTAACACACAAGGATTTCAAGAAGAGCAGCTTTTGGGTGAAGATAGGAGACTCTGACATTAAGGATCTTGAGGTAAAAATCTCGAAGGAAGAGCAAAAGGAGTCTTCGCTTACGGTCAATGTGTCGGATGATAAAACAAGTGATGTAATAGAAAAAGGGACCGCGATAGTTACTGTAGCTACACTGACAGGTCCAGGTGATATTGGCGTCTCTTTTGCTGAAGGTTTTTTCACCATTCAAATTCCACAAGGAAAAACTAGGGTAAAGGTCTCTGCGGCAGGATATAAAAGCTGGGAAAAGGAGTTTGAGACACAGGGAGACCAAGAGGTGATAGGGGCTACTCTCGAGAAGTAACAACGATTGCGCTTCTAGTGCGCAAGTCTCTACAAAGCATTTTTTATCTACTTTTCAGTAGCAAGCTTTTGCCAACCTGTGTAGACAGAATGGCCTTTAGCAATAGGGGTTTTAACTTCCTCATGAGTAGCTGCCGAGTAATACATTGCGCTAATTAATTCGAGCGTTGCTCTGGCGTCATCTAAAGTAACAGGCAACTCTTTCCCGTTGTCGAGGGCATCAAAGAATCGACTGAATTGACCCTCGTAATCATCTGGCGTTGGATTGAACCGCAAGAGCGTTTCTTCTATCTCTCTTGTTTTCTCTGGTGAATCACCAATAAATCTCCAGGGATCTCTTGTGTTATATTGCTTGTTGTTGCTTTCGGCTGAAAAACCTGCAAAGCAGAATCGATGACGCGTAATCTCGTCAGAAGACCCTAGGGTTGTAGAGATTGAAGCAAGCGAACCGTCGGCCATTTCAAGAGATGCAGAGACGCAGTCCTCAACCTGAACAGGATTAACGCGTGTGGTTGTCCGAGCAAAGACCTTCTTTGCAGGCCCGCTGACATAGAGTAGGATATCAACAAAGTGAATGGCCATACTTAAGAGTACTCCACCGAGCTCAGTCTCCATCTTGCCTCGCCACGGAGTCATATAATACTCTGGTCGCCGCCGCCAACTCATGTCTACCGTCGAAAGATAGGCTTTTCCTGCAAGACCCTCGTTTATTAGAAACTTGAGTTTTTGTAATCCATTGCCAAATCGATACTGAAATATTGGCATGACGTGCTTGCCAGATTTGACTTGCGTGCTTTTTATGTCATCTATCTGCTTAATAGATGCAGCATGTGGCTTTTCACAAATTACATGCTTTCCTGAGGCTAGTGCCTGTAGAGTTTGTTCATAGTGAAGGTAGGGAGGGGTACAGACGCTAATAATGTCAATGTCATCGCGTTTGCAAAGCTGTGCAAAATCTGTGGTTACACTTTTGACTTGAAATTCCTCTGCCGCTTTGGAGGCCTTGTCGTGATCAACATCACATATCGCCTGCAATATGAACTGATTTGGTAGAGACTTGAAGGCCTTCATCTGTAGTCGGCCGATGCCACACCCCACAATAGCAACTCGTAATGGTTTCATTTCATCTCTTTGAGATATCCAAGTTTATTTGCCTTCATCTGCGCATCAATTGCAAGCTCGGTAACTAAAAAACAGTGCTCCTGTGTCATGGCAGTTTCAGTGCGATTAAGAACATCATTGATAAGCTTTTTCCCAAACGACAACTCGACGTTACTGCAATCAATATATTGAATTCCCTTTTTATCAACAAGAAACAGGTGGTTTCTTCCTGATTTTCCTGCAATATCGCAATTCTTTCTCACCTCAATGTATCCATCTGTGCCCAAAACAAAGAGTCTGTCGTCGCCCCATGCGCCTAGACCTGAAGGAGTGAACCAGTCTACACGGGCATAACCGGTTGCGGTGTCGCTTATTATTGTCAGGTCACCAAAATCCTGAAACTCTGGCCACTGTGGGTGGTTATAATTTGCAATCTGAGAGGTCATTATTGTAGCGCGTGTCGATTTTGTAAAAAAAACAAACTGGTCTATTTGATGTGTGCCAATGTCGGTCAGAATTCCCCCATATTTTTCTCTCTTGAAAAACCAATCAGGCCGATTTGCCGCATCAAGCGTGTGCGGTCCAAATCCAGTTGTCTGAAAAACCCTGCCGATTGCGCCGTAATGCACTATTTCACCTGCCTTGGTGACTGCTCGGTTATCAAATCGTTCAGCATAGAAAATCGAAAAAATGCGGCCAGACTCTTTCTGGGCATGCCTTACCTTATCAAGCTGTTCTTTAGTTGTCACACCGGGCTTGTCTACGAAAAAGTCCTTTCCGTGCTTCATGGCTGAGATCCCAATCGCTGCGCGTTCATTCGGAATCGATGCGGATGCGATCAATTGGACAGATTTATCCTCTAAGATTTCATCCATTCTCCTGGCCAGTTTTGCCTGTGGATATTTCTCTCGGAAGAGAGTTATCAGATTTGGCTCGGTTGCATAAAAAGAGACCAGCTCTCCTCCAGCACTAAGAAGCAGATTTACCTGAGAGTATATATGACCGTGATTGAGACCTATGACGGAGAAGCGTACCCTGCCGGTTGTCACTTTGTCTTAACGACCCCTTCCAAGGCAAGTGTTGCCGGATCAAAATAGCGATTTAGATGTCCACAAAAACCAAGTTTAGAATATGGAGCAGGATGGACGGGGTGATGTTGGGCGCTAAAGAGGTAATCAATCTTGCTGTTGGCGAGGGCATCAAGATGTCCGAGGGACGTTTGAGCCTCTGATAGGGCGCCATTTGAGATGATGCTTTGCCATTCAGATCGAAGATTAGCTGTCCTTCGGACCGCTAGTTTGTAAAATTTCTCAAGAGCTGCACTTCCCTCTTTTTGGGACTGCAAGAATGCAGCCTTGATTTCTAAAAATCCCTCTACGCCCTGATCTCTGCGTCTATAAGCATCTTGCTCGGTCTGTATTGTCATGGCTTTTCTAAAGAGATTCTCTTCATTCATAATTTCAGTCTTGAATGTTACCACGTTGTCTCCCCGCTCAGGGAGTCCGCTGTTTTGCATTATAACTAGAATTTCCATGTCTTTGTTTGGATTGATCAGTCTGTGAATGGTTCCCGGACTAAACACGAGCGCTGAGTGTGGACGTAGCTCAGTTCGTGAGAAGCCGGTTGCATCTATCATTTCAACAAAGCCAGACCCCTCAAGGACAAAATACATCTCGGTGCAAAGAAAATGGACATGTGGTGTTCCTCCACACTGCCCATCAGGCGATGGCGTGTCATAAACCTTTAGACGTGTAACAAGGATTGCTCCGGGCATCCTCAATGGCTGCTGCAAATTTTTATCAATGCTCACGAGAGGAATAATACTCTAACCCTGATTGTGATGTCAATAATGACTCGCCAGTTAGAGTTTCTTAATCTCAGACAGCTTCTTTGCTTCAGGCGTGTTTTTGTAAAATTCATCTAGTGGATAGCACCCGGAGACGAGACCATTGCGGGGGGCGGTGGTGCAGTCGCTGAATGTGCGGCAGAGCCGCTGTCGTTCTGGTGGTTGACCTGACAGGACATCTGCAATTATATCTGGATAGGTGAGAGCAAGGCGGCCGACCCCGATAAAATCTGCCATGCCTCTACGAATCACATACTGAGCTACATTTGGAAACCACTCTTGTAGGTATGAATAGCCCGATCCAACAATGATAAGATTAGGATGTTGCTTCTTGAGCTCTGCTGTTGTGTTAATCAGTCTTGCTACACCAACAAGGGGATCTTCAGGGGGAAAATAGCCATCTGACGGGGGAAAAAGAGCAGGGCGCTGGATGTGTGGTGTGTAATAAGGTGAACCTGCTGAAATACAAACAAGATAGACCTTGAGAGACTCTAGAAGATCAAGCAGGACATGTGTCTCTGCCAAATTGATGTTATTTCCATCGCTGCCGAATGCAAAGCGGTAATTCCCAGCCGTGCAGGGAACGCCAACTCCATCAGAACCATTTTTGAACGGCACAAAATCAAATGCGCCTAGTCTAACACCGATCTCAAGTCTAGGTGCAGATTTTCGGATGCCATCGATTATTTTTGTGAGAAATAAAGTACGATTTTCAAAACTACCGCCATAGCGGCCTCTGCGGTCCACGGCACTTAAAAATTCATGACCGAGGTATCCATGGCAGTGCTTAATATCTACAAATGCAAAGCCTGCTTGCTGTGCTAAACGCGCTGCCTGAATAAAATCTTCGATCAAACTGTCAATTTCATCATCGACAAGTAAATGATTCGATCCAGTGAACTTTTCATCCAGTACAGGATGGTCATATAGTACTAGCGGCTCGCGCTGATTCTTGTCATTTGGACATGAAAATCTGCCCGAATGGGTGAGCTGAAGACCAATAAAAAGATCATCAGTTCGTCCAAATGTTTTCTCATGCTCTGATACCAAGGCCTCTCGCAGTTTGGCCAGATTACCGATTGTTTCCGTACTGATCATCAATTGATTTGGATTTGCTCGTCCGTCGTGTCGTACAGCAACTGCCTCCCCTCCCCAGATGAGCTTTGCCCCGCTTGAACCGAATCGCCTCCATCGGCGATATGTCAATTCACTTGGCTTGCCATCAGTCGTTCCATCCCAACCCTCCATCGGGAGGATAGCAAATCGATTGCCAATTGTGATCTTCCCAAATTTATACGGTTGAGCCCAAGGCGTCTCGGGTCCAACATCAACTTTATTGTCGAAAGGGATATTAATCCCTAGGCTTGTACAGTATGATTGAAAATCATCTGCCTGCTGCAGCGTCGCAATTCGACGATATTGAGTCATTTAGGTTATTATGTCAAGGCGCTTACCAATATCACGTAGTGTTTGTAGATCGCTTTCTGGCCTGCGCATGCTATTTGGATGTGGCTCATCACAGTTAATCCAGCCACGGAGTTTTAAAAACTGTGCGGCACTGTGCTTATATGCGGGCACAGGGTTACGAAAAGCAAATGTCCCAAGAGACTGTAACTGATCATTGAGTTCATAGAAACCGGGATCTCCTGACTCCCACATCTTATCACGCCTTGCAAAAAGATCCGGCGCGAAAGTGCCAAGACCTAGAAGATAATCACTGCCATGTTTGACCATGTCGATAGCCAGATCGTTTCCTGTGAATATCTTAAAATCGGGACGTTGCTCGTTTCTGATAGCCAGTCTCTCTAACTCTAGATCACGATCAAGTGAAGAGTGTTTCATTCCTATACACTGAGGGATTTTCAAAATTCCTTTGAACACATCGAGATCGTATATCTTTCCAAACGGAGCAAACATTGTTCCCAGTTCAAACGCAATGAATCGGTTACAAAAGCGCGATATTTGCTCGTATGATCTTACAATTACGTCTGGCTGTTGAGATATTAATCCATATGATTGGAACAACACTGGCGTTCCGCCATGCGACTGGATTAAATCAATCTGACGGTGGTACGCAAGCAGGTTGAAAGAGTCACGGGGACGATCTTCCACAAATGCGCCGGCTATAAAATCACTTCTCCCCAGCACTTCACGGGTTCTGGTGAGAACCTCCTGCCGTGTTTCCTCGTCAATCAGGTTGACATAGCCTGTATCCATGTTGACCGCAGGAATAAGGCCTGCTTGTGCAGTACGAGATACATGCCTGCAAAAATTATCCCAGTCTACTTTTCCCAGGTGATCAAAAGGTAAAAGGGTGGCTGACATCCCGGTGATGTGCCTACGCGGACGAACTAGTTTTGTTGGATCAACCTTTTCATTCGGCATAGCCATGTCAAGGAGTATACACAACTTTTATTTCAAAGGCCATTCAGTATTATATTTACTCAATGAGAGAGGATCGGATTGATCCAAATAGAAAAACCTATAATGACCCGCTAACGGGGACTGAGGTACGACGGCTTGCGATGCACGGGATCGGTTGTATCCAGCCTTACTTTACAAATCTTGCTTTTGCAGAGGGAGGAAGATCTTTCATTTATCTTGCTGAGGATGAAAAACACTGTTTCGAAATGTATAAAGTAAATGCAGAGGGCGGTCCTGCGATGCGCCTTACACATTCAACCGATAAGGTCCCTGAACCATCTTGGTACTATCCATGTAAAAGATTCACAGGCGTGAATTGGGCATCCTGCGCTGTAGGGCCAAAAACAAACAAAGTTTACTATTACGTTGGATTTCAGGTCTTTAAACTCGATATTGCCACGCTCAAGACAGATCTTATCTATGAGATACCGCGTGACCGTACCCCAGCGATACCGCATCTAAGCTTCAATGAGGATTTGCTCCTGATCCCTACAACAGATCGTAAAATCGAAGAGGTTCCTGAGAGCGCTACGCGTCAGCGAGAAGTTCACGATCTAGTAAAACAAGCAAAATTGACGAGTGACATTACGATTGTCAAGACTAGTGGCGGCGCGGAAAAAACTCTCGAAGAAAATTCGTGGATCACGCATGTTCAGTTCTCACCAACTGATTCGAATTTGATCCTTTACTGTCATGAGGGAATCTGGCAGCAGGTTGAGCAGAGGATATGGCTACTCAATACTAGCACAGGTCAGTCTAGACGAATTCGCGATCAGCGTGGGACGAATTTACAAATTGGTCATGAACTCTGGCTCGATGACGGAAAGCACATTCTATACCACGGTTGGGACGGGAAAAAGGATGATCCTAGGGCAGGCTGGAGCATGGCTGGGATAATCGACATCGAGACCGATCAATTCACTGAATGGCAATTTTTAGACGGGACGTTCTATGGACACTTTTACAGCTGGGGTACCGGGGATTATCTAATTACAGACGGTGTCTGGGATCAAAAGCTTCTGCACCTGATACATGCAAAAAAAGATGGGACTTGGGCGAAAAAGCCTATCTGCCGAACCGACTCAAGTTGGAAGTCGCAGGAACTCCATCCACATCCACGCGTCTCTCCAGACGGTAAGTGGACGGTTTTTAATAGCGACCGAGACGGCACTCCTGCCATTTATATGGCAAGACTCCCAGAGCTCGGATGAAGATTGGTCTCTGCACCATTGCTGCACCTGATCGGTCACTGCAAGAAATTACCCGCATTGCAAAGAAAGTCGGTTTTGATGGACTCGAAATCACTGCACGTCCTCCTCATCTTGATCCGGAGCAGGGGGCTGATGCGGCACGCAAAGTAGGAGACATGGTGCGTAATGAAGGGCTGGAGGTTATTGCTTATGGTTCATATCTTGGCCGTGTTGATCAGACGAGTATAAAACATGCTGAGCGAGAGGTGGCAATCGCCGCTGCGCTTGAAACGAAAATCCTTCGCGTCTGGGCCGAGTCCAAGTTATTCAGACAATCTGTCGATCTGATTCAAGCCACCGCAGATCTTGCAAGTAAACACAAAATAATTGTTGTTATTGAGCGCCATCGAGACTCGGTTGCTGACACACCTGATCGAATTGAAAAGTTACTCAGGGCGATCGACCGACCGAACGTTGGTCTTAACTACCAAGTGCTTGATCTAAAACAAGGCGAGCCTACTCCAGATCCCAATGCTGAATTGGCACAACTGCTCCCCTACACCCGTTACGTACACCTTAAAAACTACAAGGCCTCTTCCAAGCCGGGCTACTTGCCATTTGAATCACTTGCAAGCGGCTTGCTCAACTATCGTACTATACTCAAAGCGCTCAAGTCCTACAGCGGTCCTCTTATGATTGAGTTCTTGTCTGATAAAGCAGAGTCACTAAAAAAAAAGCTGTCTGCCGAGATCCGTTTTCTCCGCTCCACTTGCTAAACAGCAAGAAATTTTGCTCGTTCCATTTTTCGAGCGTACGGTGATGTGTCGCAGGACGTTTTTCGTTATTCCACAATACTTGTGTTTGACAAACAAAGGATTCCTTTTTACCATTGTGGCTTGAGATTGGCAGGTACACAGGTCCGTGTGTTCTATAGTATGTCAAATATCTTTTCCCGAGATCTTGCACCGCCAACAAGTACGACGCGAGACTTGGCGATGCCAAGGAAATCAGACAACGCTTCTTGTACAGCCTCGTTGGCTTGGTTCTCTGATGGAGGGGCTGTGACACAGACTTTAAACTCGCGCTCAGTGATCCGCTCCACTTGCGTCATTTTCGCCCTAGGTTTAACGTGTACTTTTACTCTCATAGCAGCCATGCCAAATTACATGTATTTTAACCATTTTTCTTGCATTGTGTGAGTATAAAAAGGAGATAGCGGGACTAATATATGGGAAGGAGTTTAGAGGATGCAGAACTTGTTAAAAGAGCCAAAAAAGGGGAAAAGTGGGCATTTACAACCCTTGTGGATCGTTACCACGATAACGTGTTCGGTTTTATACACAGTAAGACGTACGACATTGCCACAGTGGAGGATATAGTGCAAGATACATTTTTAATTGCTTATCGCTCGCTAGGTAATTGTAGGAAACCTGCATCTTTCCGCTCTTGGCTCTTCTCGATAGCGAACAATATCGCCATTAAGACGATAAGTAAGCGTCAGAGAATGGGCCATTCTATAGAGAGTCTTCCAGAAAGGGTGGCAGAGGAGAAAGGGGCAGAGCTTGCTGAGGAGAACGCAGAGAGGCTTGTTCAACTTGAGCGGGCATTAGAGTCGCTGCCAGGCGAAATGAAAAGGGTTATTGTGCTAAAATATTATCATGCGTTAACATGTGAAGAGATTTCCACAAAGACAAGGAAACCAATCGGGACAATTCGAACATGGCTAGTAAGAGGCCAGGAAAAACTGAGAAGTTGTTTAAGAGGGAAACAGTAATATGAATTGTAACGACATACGCGAGCTATTGGAGTTATATCTATTGAAAGAGTGTGATCCTACAGAAAAAGCGCGAGTTGAATTACACCTTTCGGAATGCCAGGGATGTCAGAAGGTTCGATCAGAGGTGGTCGAACTTAACAAACAGCTGGTAGAAGACATGACAGCGCTTGAATCTTGCAAACAGAGATCGAAAAAAAGGACTCTCAAGGCGATCGAATCGGCAGATGTAGTCATTGAGCAACCAAAGAGTTTGCCTATTCTGCGCTGGCAATGGCTGGCTGTAGCCGCAGTTATTGTTTTTGCCGCCGTCGGAGTACTTTTCCATGTAAACAATCAACCTTTTGAACATTACTTCCCTAACAACAACGGTTTTCTCAAGGCGCCTGCCGGTTCTTCTGTGCATATGATAGGAGAGCGCGAGTTTAGACTTGAAAGAGGGGAGCTCCACGCACATATAAAAACTACCAAGTCGAGCCCTGAAAAATTAACAATCCAGACTGATGCTGCAACGATTGATGTGCAGGATACGGATGTCGAAGGACTAGTGGATTTTAAGATCGACATCAAAGAAGCTAATAATAACAAGACCACGTCAGTTAGAGTCTTAAGAGGTGTCCTAAAGATTGCTGGGCGATTTGTCCCAATGGGAACTTTGATGGCAGCGGGGGGCGACGTCATTTATCTCTCTGAGAGCCGCAGAAAACAAATAGAAAGCCTGATAGCTGACATTAAAGGTGATGATAATCAAGCGCATAAAAAAGCAGTAAGTGAGCTTATAAGGCTTGAGGCATGCAACGAAATCGACTCTCTTTCCAAGCATCATGATAAGGACATTCAAAGCGCAGCGCTGACCGTCATAAAAACAATTCAATTAATCAGGCGTTTTGCGTTTCTAAAAGAGACTCACAACAAAAACTCAGATTTGATTGAATCTATTGCGACAAGTGAAATAAAGGAATGGGCGCTATTGATTGGTCGAAAGCTTAACACCACCCCGGATTTGCTCACCGTACCTCAGAAAACAATCATCGCTAATGAGATTCTAAAAAACAAAGGTGCAGTTGAGACGCTTCATAAGATGAGAGGTAACGAGATTGCTATACTTTCGGATGAAAGGTGGCTCTACCATGAAGCACTTTATGACAAAAATAATAATGTTCGCGAATCGGCAGTGTGGATAATGTTCTCATTGATTTATACCCTTGACAAAGAAGCAATGGCAGAGTCTGTTAGGGTCCTTTTAAGGAAATTTAAAGACGAGAACGAGATTGCAGGCGTGCGAGGCACTTCTATTTATGCGGTCTGTCAAGTTATATGGCAGCTAGATGAGGAGCTATTCCAGCACGTTATCAAGATCGCGGTATCGGGATTAGAGGATAAACTTCCAGTCGCTCGCAACCGCTGTGCTTATCTTCTTGGTTGTGCGGCTGGGCGCCTTAAGGGCAAACCAGAGGAAGAAAAGGTTGTTAAAGCGTTGAAAAGTAGGCTGGAAGACAGTCATTTTGATATTCAATTATATGCAGCAATATCAATTGCACAGGTTGCCTCGCGCTTGGACAAAGACCTCTTTGATAAACTAGTCAATATATTCGTAAAAGGTTTGATGCACGAGCATACCGAGATGGTCGGTAATGCCACTAATGCAATAAAAATGAATGAAGTCGTAGGTAAGCTGGATGGCGAGCTCCTTGATAAGGTGTTAGAGGCGGTCGGATTTGCAATTAAGAACGAGAGGATGAAAGATTTGCTCACACATTTACAGTCGGCGCTTGATACACTGAAGCGCAGAAAGCAGGAGCTGGAGAAAAAATAGGTTAAATACGGGCGGCAACCAGTCTCACGTGTCAGCAGTTTTTTACGGGGTGTAGATGGCAATAGCTCCCAAAGATCGAAGGAATTGTTTTGAAGAGAGGGCAGAGGCAACAAGAGTTCAGACCCATCTGTGTCAAGAACCATCGTGATGCAAAGCAATTCCTGTGCTCTCCT
>SBBU01000043.1 GCA_005239585.1 Planctomycetaceae bacterium | reverse complement strand
CTCTTGATATAGTTCATGTTGAAATATTGACTGCAAGCAGAGGAACTCGAGAGAACATAGTCATTTACAAACTCGGACAGGCGAGTCCCAAGCCACTCCGCAACAGGGTTAGCAAAGCCCTTTTTTTTACGCGAAATAACCTCCTTTGGAAGCCATCTCGACAGGCTCTTTTTCAAGATATATTTTTGAACAAGCCCTTTTAGTTTAAGTCTGGAAGGGATTCTCTCGGCATACTCTACAAGCTCTACATCTAGATATGGGACGCGCACTTCCAGAGAGACTGCCATGGAGAGCCTGTCTGCAACTGTCAAGAGATCATCAGGCAGCCAAAAGCGCGTATCCAAATAGAGCATCTGGGCCAGCGGGTCAAGTTTTTTAGATTCCTCAATAAGAAGACTGTGACTCCAATCTTCTTTCTTCGCTTCATCAGGCTTGAATTTGTATAGAGAGCTCTTCATTTCATCTGTAAAGACAGCATAAATTTTTTCGAATCGCTTATAGGTGTCAGGCTCATCAAGAGAATGCAATGCCCTGCGAACCTTGTCACTTTTGTTCAGCACCTTGCTTCCAATCTTGTGGAGACCAAGTTTTATTAGTGGGCGCGCAATGTTGCGGTATCTTTCTCCCAGATAGCGGTCATAGCCGGCAAAGACCTCATCTGTCCCCTGCCCTGTCAGTGCAACTTTGACATGCGAAACGGCAAGTTTCGACAAAAAATACCATGCAATCGCAGAAGGATTGAGGATAGGCTCCTCTAAAAACTCGACGTAGTTTGGAAAAAAGTCCTGATAATCTCTTGCCGATACAACTGTCTCTGTGTGTTCACATCCAAATAGCTTGGCTGTCTTGCGGGCCTCTGGAAATTCATTTTGAAGATCTTGGCCTTCAAAGCCTATTGTAAATGTCTTTATTGGTGAAACACCCAAATGGTGCATCACTGCAACTATTCCGGCTGAATCCATGCCACCGCTTAGGAACAGCCCCAACGGGACATCACTCATCAACTGCCTCTTGACTGCGGTCTCTATCTTGTCACCAAGTTCTTTTTCCGAGCCCCCATTCACCTCAGGGATCTTTTTCCAGTATCTTTTAACTTCAAGGGTTTTACCATCCGTGACTGCAAAATGGCCGGGTGGCAATTTTTTTATGCCCTGAAGCATCGTATAGGGAGATGGAACAAACCTAAATGTAAATAGTTTGTCCAATGCCGCAAGATCCAAACGTGCCGGCACAATCTGCAATAATGGTTTAAGCTCAGAGGAAGCGACAAAGAGCCCCGCATTAAAATAATAATATGCGGGTTTTACCCCGAGATTATCCCTGGCGAGAAACAAAATCTTCTTTTCAATATCTAGGATCGTGAATGCAAAAATCCCATTGAATCTCTCGAGGCACCTTGTTCCCCACTCCTTGTAGGCATATATAATTACTTCTGTATCAGTACTGCTATTGAACCGATATTCCATTGACTCCAGCTCTCTCGTCAGTTCTTTAAAGTTGTAAAGCTCGCCGTTGTAAGTTATCCACAACTTTTTGTCGTGAGAAGACATTGGCTGATGGCCGCGAGAGGATGTGTCTATTATTGTGAGACGCCTGTGAGCAAGCGAAATATCAAACCCTGACAGATTCTTACACTCCTGAAGACTCGAAAGTTCATGTATTGTCTCTTTTCCGCGCGCCTCTGTTGTTATTCCTGTACTAGTGTTGAAAAACAAATACCCCTCATCATCCGGGCCTCGATGTCTAAGCAGGTTGTTCATAAGCTCCAGTTTGACTGGATCAATGCCCTTGACTGAATAAATACTCAGAAAACCACACATGGTATCAGATAAGATTTTTATAGAGTTGGACAATTCTTGATGCGACGCTTTGAGAATCGAGGCCAAGCTCGCCTAGTCTATCTCGACCTCTGGTATTCCCAAATTTGACCGCGTTGTTTATATTCTTGGCCAAATCAGCGTGGTCATAACCGCTTATGAAATATCCATCAAGAGTTCCGAATAGTTTCCGTACATCGCCAACGTCTGTTGACACAATAGGTCTATTACACGACATTGCCTCTTTAACAACAGTCGGCGAGCCCTCACTGAAACTGCATAGCACAACAGCATCACATGCGTTGTAGTAAAGAGGGACCTCTTCTTCTTTGATTCCCTTGAGTACCAAAATCTCACACTGCTTGATCTCCTGTTTTGCCTTGTGCAAGAGCCTAAAGTTTTTAACAGAGTTGTTCGGATCAGCAGGAAACAATATGTAAATCCTTTCAGGCAATAAATTGAGCTTCTTTCTTGATTCAACTTTATTCAACGGCCTAAATCTATTTAGATCTATTCCAAAAGGTATCACATGACACCTCTTGCGGGCCGCCTTGGGGAGCTGTTCCTCCATCTGCTCCGACTGGACGATTATGGCATCAAATTGGGTTGCTAGTCGTTTATGCAACGATGCCATCATCAGACTAAAGGCTGTCCTCCTCCCATCTAACTTGGCTGTACCCAGTAAATCATCTCCCAGAAATGTGACCACCCTGGCTGTGCTTTTTACCCCAATTGTTCTGGCCCAACTCACCACGCCTGAATATCCATAATAGCTGTGAATTATCTGAACTTTAGTATTGATCTTTGCAATTGACGTTACATACTCCAGCCTGCTGCGACGCCCGTTAATGAAGAGAAGATCGGTTTTTACACCCATGTCACTGATTGATTCGACCTCTCTTTTTACAAAAATGCCATACCATGGCATCTCGGCAGTCGGATAGCAATTGGTTACGTAAAGAACATTCATTTAAACTACTTTGTATTGCTCCACAAAAAAACAACACAGAATGGGCGGCAAACACTAATGCAAGCAAAAGCGGGGACAATTGTCAAAACTTTGGAAATAATCAATGGGACTTAAGGCCTCAAGGTACCCCCTTTCTATCCCTAATTGAAGTTTGCTTGCGCCTCAATCACTAGTGAATTACAATACCAAAGTGGATGTCCTGCTATTTATTAAGAGCTTAGTTCTTAGGGAAAGAGTGATTTTTACGGAGAAAGCAAGGATCGAGATGGAAACAGATAATCTTCTACAGATAGAAGTGTTAGAATCAATACTAAACGCCAGGCGGCTTCGTACGAAGATTTCTACTAGCCCGTATCATCGCTCAAGGCGCGAAAAAGTTTTTATATTCAACAGCAAGAGTTTTCAAGGAATTCCAATCTATACAAATGGGGTTCTTCGCAAAGAACGTGGTGAGTTTTATTTTTACGTTTTTCTTTCAGCTAAAAGGTCTACAAATTTATGATTTCTTTGAATTGCTGTCCAATGTGTAGGAATAAGAAAATCACAAGGAAGGTGGGTAGGTGTAAAACTCGGACCAGAACAGGCCGTTTGTTAATCACCTGGGTCAAGCGCTGGGAGTGTAATGCATGTGGCGAAAAGTTCTATGGGCATGAGGCAATGGCCCGTTTAGACATTTTCCGTAGTCAGAGAATCCGAAATGCCCACAGCTAATAATCCAAGTTAGGATCATACAGTTTACTCCACCTTTCACGCAACGGTATTTAGACCCTACTTCGCCAGTAATCAAGTAGATCCGAAAGTGTCTTTTTAAATGGGATCTCGGGTTTCCAGCCTGTAGCGTTATGCAACTTTTTGTAACTTCCAATCTGTTTTGGGACATCGGATTTAGAGGCCTTTTTTAAATAACTGATTTTAATCTTGGATTTTGAAAGCGACATCAGGTAGTCAAGAATACTTTTGATTGTTCTCCCTTTTCCTGATGCAACATTATAGGCCTCGCCGGGCCTGCCATGCAAGGCAGCAAGCAGCATAGCTCGTATGACATCCCTGCTATCAAGAAAATCTCTGACAGCATGTACATTTCCAACTTGCACTACTGCTTTTTTATTTTTTTCTGCCATCGCAACCTGCCTTGCCAAACCTGAACATACAAAGTCAGTATCCTGAAGCGGCGCTGTGTTATTGAATATTCTCACACGAATCACTCGAATCCCATGATGTTTATAATATAGATAGCAAAGGTGATCCTGGGATGCCTTGCTCACACCGTATGGTGTTATGGGCCTTAACTCGCAAGTCTCTTTTATCGGAAGATCACTATCACTGACGATTCCATAACCAGATGATGAGCATGCAACCAGAGTGCGTGGATTTTTTTTCAGCTCATTCAGTGCATTTAAAAGATTTATTGTCCCGATCACATTAGCATTGAAATAGACCTCATCGTCATTCGATTTGTTAACACCTGCAAGGTGAAATACCAGGTCTGGCGAGACCGATTTGATAATCCTAGCTAATTTAGTTTTATTCAGGACATCACATTCATAGATAATAACTCTTCCAGAGATATTTTGCAGCCTTGAACCCCTCTGCAAGTTATGGTCGATACCGTAGACCGCATAATTCTTTTCAAGCAGATGATTCGAAAGATAAGTTCCAAGTAAACCCTTGATGCCGGTAATGAATGCGCTTTTCACTTTGTGTTAAAGAACTGATCTTTCTTCTTCGTAAAAATATCTACTGCGTCCCTGTAATCCTCCATAGTACCAATATCAAACCACATACCTTTGTGAAGATAACAGGAGACTTGGACTCCCTTTTTAACGAGCTTCTTTACAAGATCTGGCAGGCCAAGTGGAACTCCACTTTTTATGTACTTAAGGACACTCGGTTCCATTGCATAGATGCCCATACTTGCTAGGTATTCAAAGGCAGGCTTTTCAATATAGTCCTTCAAATCGCCATCACGACCAACCTGCAGCGTTCCAAGCTCTATTTGAACCCTTTTGTTGCAGACACATACAGTAACCATAGCCTTTTTTTGTCTGTGATATTTTAAAAGACTCTTAAAGCTAATGTTGGAGAGAGTGTCGCCATTGATGACTAGGAATGTTTCGTCAAGCTGATCCTTAACAAGCGCCAAAGGACCAGCAGTACCAAGAGGTTTTTCTTCTTTGGAATATATTATCTTGACTCCTAATTTCTCACCACTGCCAAAATAGGCCTGAAGAAGGCCTGCGAGGTGTCCTGTACTCACTATAATCTCACTGATCCCCGATTTCTTCAACTGGGCAACAACGACTTCCATCACTGGCTTATCCTCAATCGGCATGAGAGGTTTTGGCAGAATCGCGCTATATGGCATCAGCCGCTGTCCTTTTCCACCAGCAAGTATCACTGCCTTCATATGTTGTATATCTCCCCCCTGTATTGGTTAAGATTCTCTTTGATCCACACGGCAGTCTTGGACAAACCTTCATCCAAGTTAATCCTAGGCCCCCACTTGAGCAGTTTTTTTGCCTTTGCATAATCTGAACAAAGACTCTGAACTTCACTCTTCTCAGGACGAATTCGCTTTTTGTCAATGACTATTTTGGAATTGACAGAAAGGATTTTTAATATCTTCTCTGCGATATCCTCGATCGATACATCTTTTCCCGAACCAAGATTGATAACTTGGCCTACCGCATCTTCAGATTGCGCCGCAGCAATAAAGCCGCTAACCGTGTCATCGACATACGTAAAATCTCTTGTCGTGCGCGTGTCACCCAGCCGGATAACTTTTCCTGACAAGGCCTGAGTAATTATAGTTGGTATTATTGCACGCGCTGACTGACGCGGGCCGTATGTATTAAATGGTCTTACAATTGAAACGGGCAACGAAAACGATCTATAGTAACTCTCGGCGATCTTGTCTGCCGCGATCTTGCTCGCTGAGTATGGCGATTGACCCTGAAGGGGATGGTCTTCATCTATAGGCTTATAAAGCGCTGAGCCGTACACTTCACTGGTTGATGTATGAATGACCTTAACGTTGTGATCAAGACATGCATTAAGCACATTGGTTGTTCCAACGACATTAGTCTGGACATAATCGAGCGGATTCATATACGAATAAGGTATCGCAATAAGGGCCGCGAGATGAAATAGGACATCCACACCCCTGGCTGCCTTTCGAATCGCCTCTGGGTCCTTTAGGTCTCCCCACATCACCTCAATGCTATCCTGCAGGTCTTTCGGAAACGAATCAATGTGCCCTCGACTGCCGCGTGAGTTGTATCTGAGAAATACTCTGACAGATCGGCTTGATTTGAGGAGCTTTTCAGTCAAATGGCTGCCGATAAATCCCCCTGCACCTGTTACCAAAATCCTCTTTTTCCTCAAGTTCATACTACTTGGCTCTTATAGATTTTGATATTATAATGCGGAAGGTTATAAATTGAAAACAACTATTAGATTTGCTTTAGGAATTCCCGGAGGCTATCGGGTTTGGTAAAGGTATCCGAACGACTAGGATCCTTGAACACGGTTACATGCTGGAACCCTTGGCAGTGGCGGATGACTTTGGTTGGAATGTAGACAGAATTACAAACTGTGGTTAATTCACTAGGGCCATTGGCTTCGATGATTACAGGGGGTTTGAGGCAGAAATAAGCAGCTATAGCATAGTTGGCAGTTTGGTGGCTGTAATTGCCGATGTAATCAGGAAAATTAGAAAGAATCTCCTTGGCTTTTTGCATATAACTTTCATTTCCTAAGATATAAGAAAGCTTCGCAATTGAGTATGCGAATCGGGAATTTTCATTCATGTCTTTGTATGGAAACCGCAGTTCTCCTATATCTGATTCCTGTATGATTTTGTCCTGCAATCCCCCGAGCTCTTCATTCCAGTATATCTGCATAATTCTATCTGCAAGAACCTGTGAACGCTGAAGCCAAGTTGTATTTCCTACATATTCGTATGCATCTATCAGCAACTCTAACAGAGAGAGTTCATCTTTTAAAAGTCCACTTGGTGGTTCTGGTACCGAGCCATAGTAATGACAAACTATGTCCTTACTCAGGAAAAATTCGAGGTTTCTCAAGGCAATTTGGGTATATGAAGGGTCAATCAGTACCCCTGCCTTGAGCAGCAATCTGGAAACAACACAGTTCGTAGTTGTAATAACAATTCTGTCAACTGTTGGTTTGTCCACCTTTGATCTGTCTCTTGCTGAATAATATTTATCATTAGCGTAAAGGCTCGAGTAGAAGAGAGAACGTGATTCATCAAACATAAACGAGAACAAAAATCGAATGACTTGGGAGGCAATCAGTCTATATTTTTCAACCCCGATGAGCGAATAAGCATCAAGCAGCAGGGAGGCTGTTAAAGCGTTGTCATCAGAGAGCTTTTCGAATTGTACTGCCGTCCACGTATCGTTCATCGAGTATCTGAAAAAACCCCCATCCACCGGATCCCATAGAGCCTTTGTAGTAATAGCCTCCAAAGTATGCGTCAGCACTTGAGAGAAATCCTCCCCACCTGTCTCCCATTCTGCATGGAGCATTACCCTGAGCGAATCCTGCATCTGGAATTTTGGGGCCTTGCCAAAACCTCCAAATACCGGGTCATAAGTTGCAAGAATTCCATTTAGAGTGGACCTAAATATTTCAAGAGAGAGATTAGTAGTACCAACAGTTGAATTAATATTTATCTCACGTATTTTTTCCTCACGTTCTTTGGCCTCTTTACAGATCTTTTCCTTTTGCTGAGAAAACCTGAGCTTCAATTGTTGAAGGAGTCCCCTCATCTCCTCTCCTGTAACATACGTAGAACCCCAGATCAAAAGACCCTCAGGGCTCATGAATAGTGTAGTAGGCCATCCGCCCATATTATATCGCTCATTGATGTCGGGACGCTTGTCTGATTCTACAAGGATTGGGACAAATAGTTCATTAATCAGCTGAATACATGTCTTGTCGCTGTATGTCTCTTCATCCATAAGCTTAGAGGTAACGCACCACGGTGCAGTGATATTAACAAGAGCCAACTTTTGCTCATCCTTTGCCTTTTGAAATGCCTCTGCGCCCCACTGATGCCATTTAATACTTTCGTCCATCACTCTGTTATTATAACAAATCGTCCTGTCTTATGATGGAGTCTTGAAAACAGACTGAAACTTCAGTGACAGTTACATGACCCTCAACCGCCTGCGCCACATGATTTTCCATTTGAACTTGCTGATTGTGCAGATAAGTTAGAGATTCCAAAGATGGAATAGAGCCTTTCTACTCTCTTGGACCTGCAGTCTGGACAGGATGCCCTGAATTTTGAATTCCTTACGAGCAGATCAAATTTGTTTTTACAAGACTTGCAGCAATATTCATAAAGCGGCATGGCTATTTGTCAGACGTTCTTATGAGTCTTTGTTTGGACTTTCAAGTGTGCACTCGACACCAATTTCTTCGTTATATGAACCATCTGGCCACACAACAACAATGGCGTCTTTTTGTATGCATACCTCTTCGCACAATTTGCAGCCAACACAGTCTTTTTCTCTAACGTTTTTTGCAACCTTGAATATACCGCCATCCTCTGCGTCGATCATCTCCAGACAGTCAAAGGGGCAAACGTCGACACACCACTCACAACCAGTACAATTCTCTTCCCTCACAACTGCTATAGGCCTCGATTTTGCATCTATCTTCTTTTCAATCACACCATGTTCATTTGCGATACAGTCAACAGGACAATAGCTCGCACAGACACCGCAATCGATACAGTTCTGCGGAATAATTACATGTAACTGTTTTACATCTCCCTCTATACAGGGCACGGGACATTTCTTTGCACAAATCGTGCATCCAATGCATTCCTCTTCTATATAATATGCCATATCTACCTTATGTATATTTGATTACGTTAACAGGGCATTCATCGGCAGCCTGGATGATCTTGTTCGTAAGTGCCGCCCACTGAGGTTTCGATTCCTCTCTCACAATACAGGTTTCTTCCTGAACACTAAAGACCTCCTCACAGGTATCTTCACAGAGATCACAGACAATACACCCGGGATCTATCCATACATTAGTAATGAGCCCGGCTCCGGATGGTGCTGCTGCCACTGCCGTTGCCACAGCCGGTTCACCCTTGGGTGCAGCCTGAGGCTTTGGCTTTTCAGCCTTTTTCATGGGCTTTGCCTTGGGATTTTTTGTCTTATAAGATGGCAGTGTCCAGTCTATAATCTGAGGTGAGCGATCATAAGAACAGACCTCATACTCATGCGAATGAAAGATTGCTAATGTCGGGCAGGGTTCCGTGCAGAGACCGCAGACTATGCATTTTTGATAATCGACTGTAAATTTTGTAGCAATCTTGCCCTGAACTCCGGGTTCCCGCTTCCACTGGATGTCAATACAATCAACCGGGCAAGCCTTCATACAGAGATCACAAACTATACAGGCATCCATATCCACTTTTATAAGGCCTCTGTAGGCCTCAGGCATCTTCCACCGTTCGTCTGGATAGTGCATCGTCACAGGTGGTGTGAAGAGATGCTTGAGCGTTATTCTCATACCTATTAGAACAGTCTTGAGACCAACTAACATCTCCCTGATCCAATTCCATATTGCACGCATCAATAGCAAGTTTATCGTGAAAGAGGGATCAAATCAAGGAGTTGTCCAGGTCTGATGTTACCATTTTGAAATGTTAATAGTTGTTGCAATTTTGAAATGTTAATACTGAGAAAACAAGTAGTAGTTAGCCCCGTTTGTAGT
>SBBU01000040.1 GCA_005239585.1 Planctomycetaceae bacterium | reverse complement strand
ATGGAACACCATCTGTCTCTATTCATGATGCTAAAAAGTCAGATGTGGTCATTCTTTCTGTCCCTGATGACAAAATCAAAGAAATAGCAGAAGCGTTTGATTCTGCATCCCTTGTTTTGAATATTTCGGGGGTTCATTCCGCAAAGACTTCCTTTCACCCACTGAAAAGCTTTGCAGATCCTAATATTGCTGTTAAGAACTTTCGAGGGACATTTTGTTTTTATGAATCTCAGCATGCTTTAGAAAAAAGGATTCAAAAGATTATTAGAGATATTGGCGGTACGCCGGTAAAAATAGACTCCGGTAAAAAGGCACAATACCATGCGGCATGCGTCCTTGCCTCAAATTACATTGTTGCTCTTCTCTATGCGGCGCTAAAAATTTTTAAAAGATGTGGTATAAGAGAGAAAACTGCACTTGAAGCGCTTACCGGTCTTGCCAAAGGCACTATTGAAAACATCCAGAGGCTTGGTGTAACAAAGGCGCTAACTGGACCCATTGAAAGAGGCGATATTCATACCATCAAACGTCATATTGAGGCATTGGCACCCGGAGATTTCTTGGAACTCTACAAAGTACTTGGCAGGTTGACATGTCGAGTCGCCAAGGCAAAGGGTACAAGAGGATTATCAAGGATAAAAAGGATTTTGTCATGAATATCGTACTGATTGGCTACAGAGGCTCTGGGAAAACACTTGTCGGAAAAGAGATTGCCAAGAGATTAAAACGGGAGTTTATAGACTGCGACGATTATATAGAGCGCAAGACCCATCTAACCATAAAAGAGATATTTGAGCTCTCAGGAGAGGCCTATTTCAGGGATCTTGAAATGACAGCCATTGCAGAGGTTTCCAAGTTGAATGGAAAAGTGATTGCAACAGGAGGGGGCGCAGTCTTGCGTTATAAAAATGTACAGAACCTTAAAAAGCATGGGCTGGTCTTCTTTCTAGATATCGATTATGAGACTGCCTATAAACGCATAATCGGTGATGAGACAACTGCTTCAAGACGTCCGAGATTAACCAAAGGTTCTCTCTTAGATGAGGTCAAGCATCAGATTCACAACAGACATCCATACTATATAAAGGCTGCCGATTTTACTGTACCTGCCAGCGATATAGATACTGACTCAGTTGCAGATGCTGTGATAACAATAGTTTCAGAAAGAGAGGATACAACTCATCTGGATCTTTAATGTTTCTTGATACTTATTATCGAGGTTGGCATACTCTCTAGGAAAATATGAAACCGTATAAAGAGGTCGACAAGTGTCGCATATGCGGGAATAAGAACCTGTTTTCAGTCCTTCATCTTGGTACACAGCATTTATCAGGTGTCTTTCCAAAGTCAAAAGATGAGCATGTTGCTTCAGGTCCGCTTGAACTTGTCAAGTGCGAAGAGAACAGTAAGGAAAACTGCGGTCTGGTCCAGATCAGGCAGACATATAATCTGAATGAGATGTACGGATTTAATTACGGATATCGCTCAGGACTTAATCAATCTATGGTCAAACACCTCCATGGCAAGGTAGCAAAAATTTTATCGATTGTGACGCTTAAACAGGGCGATCTCGTGGTTGATATTGGTAGCAATGATGGGACGACGTTAAGCGCATATCCTTCTGGAACAAAACTAATGGGGGTTGATCCTACAATACCAAAGTTCAAGAAATATTATCCAGATGGAGTTGAGCTTGTCCCTGATTTTTTTACTGCGAATAAAGTGCTGGACCGTTCAAATGGGAAAAAGGCAACGGTTGTTACTTCGATTGCAATGTTTTATGACCTCGAATCTCCAATGGATTTTGTACGGGACATCTGCAATATTCTTGATGATGATGGTATTTGGGTCCTTGAGCAGGGGTATCTGCTGACCGTGCTTGAAATGACAGCGTATGATACCATTTGCCATGAACATCTTGAATATTATGGACTCAGGCAAATCAAATGGATGATGGATCAGGCAGGTCTTAAGATTATAGATGTAGAGACAAACAATATTAATGGTGGAAGTTTTTCCGTTACTGTTGCCAAGTCTTCCTCCTCTTATAAGGAAAATAAATCTGTAGTTGACAAATTATTAGAGTCAGAAAAGGTGCTTGCGAAAAGGAAGACCTATGAAGAGTTTGCTCAAAGGGTTTTCAAAAGCAGAGATGAGCTGAGAGAGTTTTTCAATAAGAACAAGGGGAAAAAGATACTGGGTTATGGCGCATCGACAAAGGGAAATATACTTTTACAGTTTTGTAACGTAACACCGCAGGATATTCCATTCATTGGCGAGGTGAATGAGGACAAATACGGCTCTTTTACTCCCGGGACCCTTATACCCATTACTTCTGAAAAAGAGGCCAAGGCAAAAAAACCGGACTTTTTTATTGTTCTCCCATGGCATTTTAAAGAATTTATTGTCAAGAAAGAGCAGGAGTATATAAAATCTGGCGGGAAGTTTGTATTCCCACTTCCCAGTCTACATATTGTATAGTTGCTGTATATGTCGAGTAAAAAGGCGCTGATAACAGGGGTAACAGGGCAAGATGGTGCATATCTGAGCAAGTTCCTGCTTGACAAAGGGTACAAGGTTTATGGCGGATATCGAAGAAACGCAAATTATAACCTTAGCAGACTTGATTATCTTGGCATAGAATCAAAAATTGAACTTTTGCCGCTTGAGCTCTTGGAATACAGCAACATCTTACGCGTACTTGAAAAAGTTCAGCCTGATGAAGTCTATAACCTAGCTGCACAGAGCTTTATTGGAATCGCATTCGAACAGCCATTATTTACATCTGATGTTACAGGTTTGGGTGCGCTAAGGATGTTAGAGGCTATCAGAACTGTGAATGCAAAGATGAAATATTATCAGGCATCGAGCTCTGAACAGTTTGGTAGGCCAAGAGAGACCCCGCAGAATGAAAAGACACCTTTTAATCCTCGGAGCCCTTATGCAATAGCAAAAACATTTGCTCATTATACGACTGTCAATTATCGTGAGGCGCACGGTATGTTTTGTTGCTGTGGTATCCTGTTTAATCATGAATCACCACTGCGTGGGCTGGAGTTTGTTACGCGTAAGATCACACGTTCGATTGCCATGATCAAAAAGGGAAAACAAGAAAAACTTTATCTTGGAAATCTTGAATCCCGCAGAGACTGGGGCTATGCACCAGAGTATGTAGAGGCCATTTGGCAGATCATGCAGCAGTCAGAGCCTGATGATTATGTAATTGCTACAGGCGAAAATCATTCGGTTCAGGAATTTGTTCAGGAGGCATTTAAATGTACAGGTCTGGAGTGGAAGGACTTTACAAGCGTAGACCCTAAATTGAAACGACCCACGGAGGTAGATCACATTATCGGTGATTCATCGAAAGCTAGGGCAAAGTTCAACTGGCAGGCGAAGACAAAATTTAAAGACCTTGTCAGAATAATGGTCGAAGCAGATCTCGCAAGAGTTTAACTCACCAGGCAAACAGCCTAATATGTGCTTGGGCAAAAGGTGATTCTTACAAGGCCCTAGCCTCGCT
>SBBU01000169.1 GCA_005239585.1 Planctomycetaceae bacterium | reverse complement strand
GTCCAGGAAGGCCAAAAGCCAGAGTTTATCAAAGAACCAGAAAAAACACCCAATCAGGTCAAGCTTGACGAAATTACTAAGAAAAAACTGCAAGATATCCTAAAGCGTTTGGCAGATGACGACACCGAGGTACGAGACAAGGCCCAAAAGGAACTTGAGGAATTTCTTGACACTGATGCCAAGGCCGAGTTTGTAAAAAAGGCGATTGAAAATGGAGATTCTGAACAGAAGGAGCGTGGAAAACGAGCGCTTGAAACATATGAGTTAAAAAAGCTGGAAAGAATTGTTTATCTGAGAGACATAAGGGATGGTTTTGAACAAAAGGGAGAGATTTGGATTATGGGGGCAGATGGGAGTAACCAACGAAAACTTGCAGATGGTGGTTTGGATGGCTTCGATGTTACTCTTAGTAAAAAAATAGTGTTTGGTCATAACCACGAGATTTATATCATGAACGTAGATGAAAAAATACCAACAAAATTGACTACAGGAGAGTACCCTTCGTTTAGTCCCGATGGGAAAAAGATTGCTTTTGTTTACCTGTCATCAGACGCAACAGCAGGCCTTTATGTAATGGATTTAGATAAAAAGAAGCTTACCCAGTTATTTAAATCGGAGCGATGCCTGTTGGTAAAATGGTCTCCTGATGGAAAACAACTGGCGTGCTTACTTTCTACGGGAGATTCAGGGCACAAAGATATATACATCATAAATGTGGATGGAAAAGACAAGGTACTTATCAAGGGAGAGACCAAGGATAGGCGCATTATAGATGGCAATTTTTATTTCAGCCCGGATAGTAAAAAGATAGCGTTTTCTTCATTTAAGTATAATGAGTCGGTTGGCGAAGCGGGGATTCACGTAGCACAGCTTGATGGGGGAAGTGAAAATAAACTCGTCACAGCTACAAATGCAATCGTCGGACATGTGGTCTCTTTCAGTCCAGATGGAGAGAAAATTGCTTATGATGTGGCTGAATATAATGAAATAGAAAAAAGTTACGTGCGACCAAACATCTATATTCTAAGTATCGATGGAAAAGTCAAAACAAAGCTGGTTGAGGGGTCTGACCCTTATTTTAGCCCTGATGGAAAATGGATTCTTTTTCAAAGAGAATCTCAAGTTCTTAGAATCGATATTAACGGTAAAAATGAGAAGCTCCTGGGTACCAGAGAAAATGGATTCTGGACAGACTTTATAATTTTGCCCCCAATCCTGCGAAACAAAACTCAAGAAAGATCAAAAAGTGAAACCGGCTCGTGGGACAAAACGAAAGAAAGAAAAGTGACACAAGAGGGCCAAGATCAGGAGAAGGATATAAAAAAGCTTATACAGCAGCTAAGATATGACGACCCACAGGTACGGCGGGAAGCGACAGAGAAACTGAAAAAGTTGGGACTAGAAGCCTTGAAAGAGCTTGACAAGGCAGCATCAGACCTCAAGGAAATCGAGAAATATGCCAAGGACAAAGATGCTACCAAGCGATGGCGCGAACGCGTGGAGAACCTCGCCAGCGAGATGCGTAAGAATCTAGGAGTGCAGCATGATCAACCTGATAAAAAGGAGGATGAGGAGCGCTGGAAGCCAATCATCCAAAAAAGGATGGAAGCGGAGACAAAAGAGATCAGCAATGGCCTCGCGGAAACCCCAAAGATCAGAGTTACGAAGATAGCAAAGCTAAACTGTCCGCCTATTAAAAAATATCTCCCAAACTTTCGAGTAATAGGAGGTGTTTTCCAGTCACAGGATGAACCAGAGTATGATGGGTACTATCGATTGTATGTTTTAGATATCACAAGTGAAAAAGTCAAAGATTGGTTTGGTTATGGTAAAGCATTAACTTACGAACCCCTAGTTAATCTCTTTCAAGAAGCCAAGGCACGAGCAATAAAAGATGAGGATTATCTTGAGATGGCAAAAGCTGTTATAGTGTTGCTTAATTTCTACCCTTCTTATCCTACTACAGATTCATTCATAGAAGGTGAGTGGGGCGGAATCGCTCTGATTAAAAAGGGTAAACAGGTTCAGGTCGTTTTCCGAGAATGGATGGTTAGCAAGGACCATATTACAGGAACGTCGACCTATAGCTTTTTTATCTTTAACGACGGGGGAATTTTAGAAAAAGCAACAATAGAGCATAAAGGGTTTGAAGACAAGGCGGCGGCAGATGAACATTTCAGACAAATAAAGGAAGGAAAAGATTAAAGCCGTCATACGAAAGTGAAGCTTCCCACTGCTTGCGGTGGGGAAGCTTCTCTTTTGCAAACAGATTCAGCGGATGCATAGGGATAGGCACAATAGAGTAATCCGTTTGTTTCGACCTGAATGGTCGGGATGCCGAACGCAACAGTAATTGTCAGGTCGGTAAATCAGCTAGAATGCGTAAAGTGTTCAAGTAATTGAAAGATGGTAAGTAACAGACTGGGTTATTCTTCCAGGGCGATGAGTTTTATCTTGACATCGACGCTGGCGGGCATGTTCATGCCTTTTGTGATTTCGTCCACAGTGCGGGCTGATGGGTCTTGTATGTCTATCAATCTTTTATGAGTTCTCATCTCAAATTGTTCACGTGCGTTCTTGTCGATGAAGGGTGAGGAAAGCACTGTTATTCTCTCGATCTTTGTGGGAAGAGGAATCGGGCCCTTGACCTTGGCTCCAGTTCGTCGGGCAGTATCCACTACCTCCTTAGCGCACTGATCAATCACATCGTGATCATAACTCTCAATCCTTATTCTGATTTTCTGCTTCATAATACGCTTTCAAACAGGTAGGATATAAATATACGTTACACACCTTGAAAAGTCAAACCACGTCAATATACTCTATGTCGATGTTGTCAGCTACTGAACTTAGGAAAGGACACGTCATATCTTACAAGAATCAGTTGTGGATTGTGCAGGATGCGCTTCACATAACACCGGGTAATCTCCGTGGTTTTGTTAGGGCAAAGATGCGCTCTCTACAGACGGGAGTTCTGATAGAGGAGAGGCTTCAATCGACTGACAAGTTTGAACAGGCCTTTATAGAACAGAGGGAAGTGGAATTCAGCTATAAAGATCAGAATAGCTATGTATTTAGCGACCCCAAGACCTATGAGCAGATCTCTGTCAGAAAGGATCTTGTTTCTGATGACGATGCACCATGGTTTGTGGATGGAATGAAACTGAAAATTAACCTTCATGAAGGGGAGCCCTTTGGCATCGAGCTGCCACAGGCCTTGGAATTAAAGGTTGTTTCGACAGAGCCATTTCTTAAAGGGGCAACGGTCTCTAATGTCTTCAAGCCGGCCAAGCTCGAGAACGGTTTAACAGTGCAGGTACCGCCGTTCATTGATCAGGGAGAAGTTATCCGTGTTTCACCCGTAGACCGTAAATATATTGAGCGAGTTCCCAAGGGATAAAATCGAAAATTATTGTAATGCAGAATGCAGAGATCCTGATTGCTGATGATGTTCAAGATGAATGCCTTAAAGTTCTCATCAAGAGTGGTCTCGAAGCGGAGCTGAAACCAAAAATTTCCGAGAGCGAGCTCGTACAAATTATTCCGAATTACACAGGACTTATTGTCAGAAGCAGAATAAAAGTAACAAAGCCCATAATCGAGGCAGGTAAGAATCTAAAGATCATTGGCAGGGCGGGGATTGGGACAGACAACATTGACGTCGAGACTGCTACGCGAAAAGGTATAGTTGTGGTCAACGCCCCAATGTCCAATATAACCGCTGCTGCCGAACATACCTTCGCGCTTATTCTGTCGAGCGCACGCAATATAACAAAAGCCGATGCCGCAATGCGAAACGGCGGTTGGGAAAGACACATGTTCACTGGAGTTGAGCTTGAAGGGAAAACTCTGGGCATAATTGGCCTCGGCAAAGTCGGTTCTCTGATTGTAAAGTATGCAGCGTCCTTTTCTGTGCATGTAGTTTGCTACGACCCGTTTATCTCTAGGGAGCGGGCCTCAGATCTGGGGGTGGAGTTGGTAAGCTTGGACAATCTGCTTCAAAGGGCAGACATCATAACGATACATGTGCCGCTTACAGAGGCGACAAGAGGTCTAATATCAAAGGGACAGCTTAAACAGATGAAAAAGAGGGCGAGATTGATAAATACTTCAAGAGGCGGAATAGTGGACGAGTCTGCCCTCGCAGAGGCACTGAGAAACCGTGAGATTGCCGGCGCATGCCTTGATGTGTTTGAAAAGGAACCGCTTCCTCAGGATTCACCCCTCAGAACACTTGATAATTGCATACTTACACCACATCTTGGCGCGAGCACCGAGGAGGCGCAGGTAAAGGTCGCTACAGATATTGCAAATGAGTTTATAGAATTCTTCACCAAGGGTGTAACGAAATATGCTGTGAATCTTACAACGATTCAGGACCCTTCTCTTTTGCCTTTCATTGAGCTTGCCTTTTGCCTTGGAAATATACTTGGCCAGATGACAGAAGGCAGGACCAAGTCGGTTGAAATAGGTTACGAGGGAAATCTTGCTAAAGCCAGTACGCAGGCCATTACCAACTCCTGTGTGAATGGTGCCTTGAGACCTGTATGTGAAGATGTGAATATAATCAACGCAAGAGTTTATGCTGATGATAGAAAGATTCAGGTTATAGAAAACAGGGTCTCGGATGGTTCAGGTTACAAGAATCTTCTGAGGGTTACGTTGACCACCGACAAGATGTCCTGGCATTCGCTGGCTGGTACAATATTCGAAGATAACGAACCGCGTATCGTGTCAATAGACGGTCAGAGTATAGATCTTAGACCATCGAAGTATATGCTCATAATGTTCTACCCAGATGTGCCGGGTGTAGTTGGAAAATTTGGAAGTGTTCTCGGAAAACATGGCATCAACATAGAAAGCATGTCGGTAGGGCGCACAAAGCGCGGCCAGCGTGCTGCCATCGTCGTTACGCTTGATGATCCAGTTCCGCCAGTAGTTACAGAAGAAATTAAAACCGCGATAGAAGGTATAGAGGAAATAAAAACAATTTGTCTGAAGACAAAATGAGCGAGCTAATCGTATTTGAGGTTGGAAAGAGATCTTATGATTGTGTCCATCAATTGCAGAAAAAGTTACATGCAGAGGTCGTTGCGGATCCATCGAAAAGCTATTTAATTATTGTAGAGCATGAACCTGTATTCACAATTGGCAAATTCGGCGATGAAAAGAATATTCTCTCGCACAATGGCATTCCGGTAAGACGCATCGAGCGGGGGGGAGATGTTACATACCATGGCCCCGGCCAGCTTGTTTTGTATCCTATTGTGAATCTTTTTAGATTGAAATTGGGTATAAAAGACTTTGTAAGGAAGCTGGAGTTATGCATAGTAAAAACTCTTGCAAAGTTTGGTATTGATTCAGGTCACAAGGACTGCTGTATAGGGGTCTTTGCGGGTGATTACAAGATTGCTTCATTAGGACTTGCTGTATCAAGGGGAGTGACATATCACGGAGCAGCGATTAACGTGAAGACTGACCTTACTCCTTTCAGCTATATAAATCCGTGTGGCTTTAAGGATCTGAAGGTAACTTCCATGAAGGCTGTTTTGGACAATCAGGTTGACTTAGACGAGGTTGTGCATGTGTTTAAACAGGAATTTGCTAAAAAATTCAAATTGAATCCCATGACTGCAAGTGAGGTCGATTTTCAATCTATCCAAAAGTAAAATAGCAGTTGTATGAGAGTCATAAAGCAAGATGAGATTAGAAAGGCTGTAAAAGAACTCTATATACAGGAAAACTACAAGGTTAGGCAGGATTACCTGAAAGCGCTCAAAAAGGCAAAAGAGCGTGAAGTATCAGACTTGGCACGAGATGTTCTAAAGGTAATGCTTGAAAATTACGAGATTGCAGAGAATGAAAAGATGCCAATGTGCCAGGATACCGGGGTACCGGTCTTCTTTGTACTAATTGGCAACGAAGTCTATATCGAAGGTGACCTAAATGATGCAGTTAATCAAGGCGTACGTGAGGCGGTAAAGGATGGATATCTGAGGGCCTCTATGGTTAAGAGCCCGATAAATCGCGTCAACACCAAAGACAATACACCGGCTATTATTCATGTAGAGTTCGTCAAGGGCAGCGATTTGGTTATTCATGTCTTTGCAAAGGGAGGCGGCAGTGAAAACAGGAGCAAGCTTTACATGTTAAACCCTAATGACGGGGAAGAGGGGATCAGGAGAGTTGTCATCGAGACTGTAAAGAATGCAGGGCCAGATGCATGCCCGCCATTTGTGATTGGAATTGGAATGGGCGGATCATTTGATAGATGTGCGGCTCTTGCTAAACAGGCATTGATAAGGGAGATTGGATCCACGAATCCAGATCCAACACTCGATCGGATAGAGAAACAGCTTGAGCAAGAAATAAATAAGCTGGGTGTTGGTCCACAGGGGATAGGGGGCAGCACCACTTGTGTAGCTGTTTTTATCGAAAGCTTTCCATGCCACATTGCCAGCCTCCCTGTGGGAGTCAATATCCAGTGTAACGCCAATAGACATCAATGTATAAAGATATAACCACTCCACTTACTGACGAGGTCATAAAAGACCTCAAGGCTGGGGATCGTCTCCTTATTTCTGGTTTCATTTATACGGCCAGAGATGCGGCTCATAAGAGAATGGTTGATCTTATAGCGCAAGGAAAAGAACTTCCGATTGAGATCAAGGGGCAGATACTCTACTATGTTGGACCGACACCTGCAAAGGAGGGTCAGATCATTGGAGCCGCCGGTCCAACTACCGCAAGCAGAATGGATTCTACTACTGAGCCCTTGCTCAAAGCAGGCCTCAAGGGTACGATAGGCAAGGGTGGGCGGGGCAAGGAAATAGCCAAGCTATTTGCAAAATATGGTGCAGTGCATATGGTTGCGATTGGTGGCGCTGGGGCATATCTTTCCAAACGAATCAAGTCGGTCTCCGTGGTGGCATATCCAGAACTAGGCACCGAGGCGATCCACAAGATGGAATTCGACAAGTTTCCTGTAATAGTTATAAACGACATTAATGGCCGTGACTTTTACCACGAGGCACAGGCTCAGTACAGTACTTGATTACAGAGTTTTAGCTGAAATAACAACTTTGTTTTGAGTTTGAAAGCAGTATGCTTGGTGCTTGCAATAATACTGTTCAACTCATGTGCGACAGAGTACCTCAAGAATCTAACTTCAGGCAAGTTTGCAGCTGTAACTTTCAGCCGTGGCATAATGTAAATTTTGCACAATCTTACCTTGAAAGCTTGGTAGTGTTGTGGTATGACTAGGGTATTACCGTAGGAACAATATGGGACGAAGCAGTAAGATAGCTGTTAGCCTTCCAAAAGGCCTACTTGATGCCTTGGAAGTAATTTGTAAGGAGACAGGGGAGAGCCGGAGTGCATTCTTTCAGCGTGCAATTCGTGAGCTTTTAGATAGGCAAGAGAGAAATGAACGTATAAGCAAGTATGTTGAGGGGTATAAAAAGCATCCTGAAACAAAGAGTGAAATCAAGGCCTCAGAGGCGGCTGCATCTAGGTTGTTGGCTGGAGAACCTTGGGAATGAGGAGGGGAGAGGTCTGGTGGGTGCAACTTGATAAACCAGCAGGACGTCGTCCTGTGGTGCTTCTTTCAAGAGACGAGGCATATCTGGTTAGAGACCTGGTAACTGTTGCCCCTGTGACGACGCGAATTCGTGGTTTACCTGTAGAGGTGATGTTGGGACATACTGAAGGGTTACCAAAGTCCTGTGTTGCAAATCTTGATACTATAATGACAATTCCTAAAAAGGCGCTTTCTGAAATGATCACGTTGCTGCCAGATCAAAAAATTGAAGAGCTTAACAGCGCCCTTTGCTTTGCACTTGGCTTGGATTGATAACTTTGCTGCTTTTGCAACCATCAATCGATGTGTTATAATTTCACGCCGTGAATCAGGCATATATTCTTAGCGCTGTAAGGACACCTCAGGGCAAATTTCTGGGGAGTCTTTCAAGCCTCAAGGCGACAGAGCTCGGGACGATTGTTGTAAAGGAAGCGATCAAGCGTGCTACTATCATACCTCAAGATGTTCAGGAGGTGATGATGGGTTGTGTGCTTCAGGCCGGACTCGGGCAGAATCCGGCAAGACAGGCGGCGATATTTGCGGGAGTTCCGCCGCATGTGCCTGCATTGACGGTCAACAAAGTATGCGGTTCAGGGTTAAAGGCTGTGATACTTGCCGCACAGGCTATCAGATGCGGTGATATTGATGTTGCAGTTGCAGGCGGAATGGAGTCGATGTCAAACACTCCCTACCTTTTACCAGAGGCAAGGCGTGGTACACGCCTTGGAAATACAAAGCTGATAGATCACATAGTTCAGGATGGCCTGTGGGATGTCTATAACAATTTCCACATGGGTGAAAGCTGCGAACTAGCTGGTGAAAAATATGGTGTGACTCGTGAAGATATGGATATATTCGCGCTTGAGAGTCACAGTCGTGCCGTCAAGGCAACAAAAGAGGGCCTCTTCAAGGATGAGATGATTCCAGTTCAAGTGAATGGCAAGATGGTTGATAAAGATGAGCAGCCAAGGGAAGACACGTCAATGGATGCGCTGAAGAATCTCAGGCCGAGCTTCAGGCCTACTGGCTGTGTGACAGCTGGAAACGCCTCGGGGATTAACGATGGTGCAAGCGCTCTTGTGCTGGCTTCAGAGGAATATGTCAAGAGACACGGATTAAAGGCCCTTGCCCGTATAACGGGCTATGCATCAGGCGGCATGGAACCAAAATGGGTCATGATGGCCCCTATCGACGCATTGAACAATCTCAGGAAAAAATATGGAATCAAAATTGAGGAGCAGGATCTTATCGAGATCAACGAGGCATT
>SBBU01000166.1 GCA_005239585.1 Planctomycetaceae bacterium | reverse complement strand
TTTCTAGGCGGCACCAAGCCGCCTAGAAAGAATCGAAAAAACAATGAACAAATTAATCCTATTAGTTTTACTTATTGTTGTCCGCTTGACATTATCACTCTTCTACGAATTAAATCTAATAGATGTCTTGCTCTGTCAGTTTGCACTCTACCTTCTTTCCTTCTTCCTCATTTGTTTTATTTTCATCACTCTGCATCATTTTCGCCACATTTTCATATCATCTAAATATTGATTGCGAACCTCATTGACAATTGTTGCACTCTAGGTTAACCTTATCTACGACATTTTTGGAGCAAAAAAATGGCATCAGTAAAGACTTCGCTTTTCTTCCTCAGCGACGAATTGAATGAACTCAAGAGTCAGAATCTATTCAGATCACTCTTTGTAATGGATTCTGAACAAAAACCTATTTCGATCATAAATGGCATGCGAGTCATAAATCTCTCGTCAAATAACTACTTGGGGCTTACGACGCATCCACGTTGTGTCAAGGCAGCCAAAGAGGCAATAGATAAATGGGGAATTGGAACTGCTGCTGTGAGAACAATCATTGGAACAATGTCACTTCACGAGGCGCTAGAAAAGAAACTGGCAAATTTCAAAGGCACAGAGGCCGCTCTTGTATTTCAATCAGGCTTCACGACAAATGTCGCTGTAAATCAAACTCTAATGACTAGTGAAGAAGATTTTATAATCAGCGATGAATTAAATCATGCCAGCATCATAGATGGATGCAGACTGGCCAAGGCCCAGAGGCGCATCTACAAGCACAAAGATATGGCCCAGCTCGATGAATTTCTCAGGGAAGCACGTCAAAAGAAGGCAAGGAGAATTCTTGTGGTTACAGACGGAGTCTTCTCTATGGATGGCGATCTTGCACCCCTTACAGATGTTGTAGAGCTTGTTGAAAGGCATAATGCAGTCTTGATGGTAGATGACGCCCATGCTACCGGCGTAATGGGAAAAAATGGACGTGGAACTCCTGATCACTTTAATGTGAAAGAACGAGTTCACATCCAGATAGGAACTCTGTCAAAGGCTATAGGTGCAATGGGCGGATATGTTGCAGGCACTCAAGAGATGCGTGATTATTTGATCCAAAAGGCCAGGCCATTCCTCTTCTCCAGCTCACATCCACCGTCAGTCGTTGCATCATGCATCGCTGCGGTCGATGTGCTCCTCGAAGAACCCCAGCTAATCGAAAAACTCTGGGAAAACACTAAATATTTCAAAGGCAACCTAAAGGAGATGGGATTGGACACAGGCAATTCAACAACGCCAATAACTCCCATTATTGTTGGCGATACTGCAAAAACCATGAAATTCAGTGACAGACTCTTCCAAGAAGGCGTTTTTGCCCAAGGAATCGGTTATCCAACAGTGCCGAAAGGAAGAGAAAGACTACGAACTATAGTGACAGCTACTCACACAAGAGAAAATCTTGATCTTGCCCTTTCCATAATAAAAAAGGTTGCCACAGAACTCGGCCTCTTACAATAGGCGATAAACCATATGAGTCTTGCAGTAAAAGTTCTTAGTTCTATATGGCTCCTTCTCGCTATCCTTTTGACACTTGCTGGCGTGCTTTTATGGGCTATGGCCTTTGAGACCGACATGGAAATTGGCGCCATCAAAAAAGATTTTTCCAAGTCATTGTGGTTCAACGGCCTCATAGGATTACTGGGTGTAAACCTATCCGTTTGCGTACTCAAGAGAAATCCTTTCAAACGAAAGATGTGGGGGTATCTAATTACCCACGTAGGGATTGACACTATTCTCATAGGTGCAATGATCAGCAATCTCACAATGGTAAGAGGAAGCGGTAATGTAGTTGAAGGAGATGTCTTGCACGACATTGAGCTGGAGGACAGGCAAGAGATACTCATCAGAACCTCAAAAAAAGAGTACTCCTTTGAAGTCGCCTTTAATCCGTATAAAGAACTCTCTCCAAACAAAAGGCTTGATCTCGATACCACAAATGAATATGTCACAGTAAAAAAATATGTCCCCAAGGCATCTGTAGCCAGTGACACAACGCTGATTTTGTCAGTTATCTCATCAAACGGAAATATTAAAACGTATCCTGTAAAAAAGGATACCTCAACACCTCTGGGTATGGATGAAAGAGACCCGAAATGGTACAAAAGAATATACTTCGTTGACAAACCTGAAAAAATACAAGAGACCTTCTCCAAAGGTAAAATGTTAATCAAAATAGAAGACAAGGATGCAACAATAGATGTAGGTGAATACCTTGACAAACCTTTTTCGCTTGGAAAATACACAATAACAATCAAGAAATTGGAGACCCATTTCAGGGGTTCCTTTCAACCAGGACTCACATTTAACCTGACAGCAGACCAAAAAACAGTTGAAAGAGAGTGCCCAAGCTGGAAAGACGTGCCAGTTAGAGACCCTGATGGAAAGGAGATAGGGAGGGCTCAACTAAAGGATTGTTTTATGCTACGTTTAACAATTTTGCGCGCTGTTACAGGACTTGTATATGCCATAAATAACCTTGAAGAAAAAAAATATATTAAACAGGAAGATGTAAAATATGGCGAAATATATGACCTCTCATCTGATTCAAAATTCCAGATCGATGAGATAGTTGAGACAGGAGAACTCATAAAATCAGCCTCTGATCCAATGGCAAGTCCTGCTATACTACTAGAATCTAATTTAGATGGAACACGTGAGGAACGATGGTATGGCCTTCATGATTGGTCCAAGGCAGTGTTAGAGCAATTGTTTGACAGGCCTAACAAAAAGCCCAAGATAGTCTATAGACCTCTTCGCTACAAGTTGCCCTTTTCTCTAAGGCTGATCGCCGCAGAAGAAACCAAATATCCGGGTTCAGACACATCCTCAATCTACCGCAGTAAGGTAATCGTTAACGATGAAATAGAGGGAGTTCAGCTAAGGCGAGAGATCGAGGTAAACAAACCACTTGTTTACAAAGGATTTACATTCTATCAGGCACGAATGGATGCCTTTGGGCAGACTTTGCCAGTCCCATGGTCCGGCTTTGAAGTAGCCATGGATCACGGAAAACCAATTATTTACATAGGGTGCGCTGTTGCAGTCCTGGGCGTTATCCTCATGTTTTATCTAAAAAAATATGTATAAACTCGGAAATATTCAATTTGAAATATTACGGGCAGGCACATTCAGATTGGATGGCGGCGCCATGTTCGGCATAGTCCCAAAAGAATTCTGGGAAAAACAAACAAAATCAGACTCTAAAAATAGAATACCCCTCTCTCTGAATGTTCTTTATATCAAGTCAGGAGATAAAAACATCATCGTCGACACTGGCATTGGTACAAAATTCGACCAAAAGGGAATGGAAATGTACGAAATCAGTCCTGAATGGGCCCTCCCTAAAGAGCTAAAGCGAATAGGCCTGAACCTTGAAGATATTGACTATGTAATCCCCTCCCATCTTCATCTTGATCACATGGGCGGGGCCACTCTTCGTGAGATGGGTAAGGCAGTACCGTCATTCCCCAAAGCAACCTACATCATTCAGGAAAAAGAATGGCAATCGGCAAACGATACAAATCCGAGATCTCGCGGCAGTTACATAAAAGATGACTTTTTGCCAATTGAAAACAAAATGAAGCTGGTAAACGGTGACTATGAGGTTTGCAAGGGTGTTAACGTGAAACTTACCAATGCCCATACACCCGGCCATCAGTGCGTTGTGCTTGAAAGCGGTGGCCAGAATGCTATCTTCATGGGTGACCTTATGCCTACCTGCGCACACATTAGGCCTGCATGGTGCATGGGCTATGATTGTTTCCCTCTTGATGTTGCCAAAAGGAAGGAAGAGATCATTGAGAAATCCATAAAAGAGAAATGGATCTGCATATTCGATCACGAAATCTCCACCCCTGTTGGTCACATTGTAAAGACAGAGACCGGATATTCACTTAGACCACTGGATCAAAATGATTAGCGCACTAATACTTGTCAGCGCATTACAAGAACTTGACTATCAAGAGTTCAGGACAATCCTTGTCCTTCACAACAAAAGAACCAAACCAATAGACACGTATGCGCGTGAATTCCTTTGGAATTTAACGGGCTCAGAAAACACAAAGCATCTCGGCGCAAAAGAGCCGGTTGAGGCCCTGCTCATGATCCTCTCTGATCCTCAAAAATATCAGAAAACCCAGCTCATCAATATTGAAAATGAAAGAATAAAGCGAAAACTTGGATTAAATCACGAATTTCTTTCCTTTACCCCGGAAGAAATAGGAACAAGAATAAATTTATTAATAAATCTCATAAAAGAACTGGAGCGAGAAGAGGGAGATAAGGGGCCTAACTACTTGGCTTCAACCAAACTGTATGGTCAATACGCAAGATTCAATGATTTGGTCATGGGAAACAGTCTGAAGATTATACCCTATTACGACGACTGGATATCAGTCGGCTGGTTGACAGAGAACATGGCCAATCTAAGAAATGGCAATGGTCAGGCAGATCCTACCCTCCCAAACTTTTGGACAAAGGCAAAATTACTAAATATCTTTGACACGTACAAGAAAGTAATCGATTCTTTTAAAAACCGCGATGCAACGAATTTTAAACAATCCTCACTTGCCTTCAAGACAGAACTCACCTCGATGATCAACGACTTGCTCATGAATCTGAATCAAATGTCCAGGAACCACTCAAACTTTCGAGATATTCTTAATGATCTCACTTTAATGGGTACAGGCGAGCCAAGCAGGGCCGGGCTTGAAGTATTCTACAATTTTTTCAGGCCAGCATCCAAATCCACAATCTTTTACTTTCTCGGACTAGCCTCTGTTATCATTCTGGCAATACTCAAGCGAAATCTCTGGGCAATACCAGCCTCATTACTGGGCATTGCAATATTTTTCCATGTTTATGACTTGATCCTCAGACATTTAGTGGCAGCCAGAGCGCCATGGAGCAACATGTATGAATCTTTGATTGCCCTTTCAGGTGCAACAGCCCTAGTTTGCCTAATTCTAGAACTCTTCACTCGGACCAAATATTTTGCACTAGCCGGATGTATAGCGAGCCCGCTGATAATACTCTTTGCAAGCTCTACACCAGTCTTTGATCCCTACATTTCGCCTGTTCTACCGGCATTGAAGAGCTTTTGGATGACTATACATGTGCCTGCCATGATGCTTGGATATGGCGCTACAGCAGTTATGATGATTATTGGACATGTCATGATTTTTCAATACCTAGCCGGCAAACAAGGACTAGGAAACATTGAACAACACATGTACAGGGCCCATCAAGTAGCTGCTCTATTCCTTTTGGGCGGAATATCGCTTGGAGCAGTCTGGGCGGCAGAGGCATGGGGAAGGCCATGGGGATGGGACACCAAGGAGACATGGGCGCTCATATCATTCCTTTTTTACCTCTTCATGCTCCATGGCAGACTAGTCAAGTTTGTGAAAGGGATCGGGTATGCGATCGGCTCTCTTCTGGGATTCATCCTCATTATCTTTACCTATTATGGTGTGAATGTTCTTTTTAGCAAAGGACTCCATACGTATGGATTCGGTTCTGGTCCAGATTTCATAATTTATACATTCTGCGGTATCGAACTGATAATAATAATGATTTCTGTTGCTTTTTATTTGGCACGACGTGAACGGACACAACAAGCTGTCTGAACTCAGGAAGACCCTGCATGAGATGGGGTCAGCGCTGATTGCCTTTTCCGGAGGCGTCGATTCAACATTTCTGCTCAAGATTGCCCACGATGAATTGAAAGACAAGGCAGTTGCCTGCACGGCATTAAGCG
>SBBU01000231.1 GCA_005239585.1 Planctomycetaceae bacterium | reverse complement strand
CTTCCCAGAACTGGCGCAAACATAAAAACCCCGGTAATCCTGAAAAATATCAGCATGAATATCTGTAATTCTTTAAATGTAAAATTGAGTGGATTAAGAGTCATATCTTTAGATCAATGAACAGCCCTATAGCAAGCTACGAGGTAACATGGATTGTATACGTTCAAGCCCAGAGCCCTCACGATAACATTATCTTACACTTTTAACTCGACATTTTTCATTGAATAGGGACTAGGGGAACCACCTAATCATCTGCGTAAAGACATCCTGAGTATATTCAATTAAAACTGTCAACAACCAGGGCATAATTAAGAAAAGAGTCGCAACAACAGCAAACATCTTTGGAATGAGGGCAAGTGTCTGTTCTTGAATTGAAGTAGCTACCTGTATTATGCTAATAACTATACCTACCACTAGGCCGATCAAGAGTACTGGAGCAGATAGTTTTATAGTCACAAAAAGCGCGTTACGCGCAATATCTATTGCAGTATCCATTTCTTCCATTTATTCCACCTTTTCAAAACATCTCGCTAAACCAAATTCACTGACGAACCGCTGAGTTCCCAGATAAAAACCCATCCTTTTCACAGGTTTTAATCCTGTAAAGAGGGCAGGATTTTATGGCACCTGAAAACTCATTACTAGAGAACCAATGATCAAATGCCATCCATCTACAAGTATGAATAAAAGTATTTTAAAAGGCAGAGAGATAAGAATCGGAGGCAGCACAAGCATTCCCATCGAAATCAAAGTGGAAGCAACAACCATATCGATAATCATGAATGGCAAGAAAATTGCAAAACCCATAATGAATGCTCGTCGGAGTTCACTTATTACAAAAGCTGGGACAAGGACACTGGTCGGCACATCCTCTTGCCTTATCTCTTCTTTCGGTGGTGTCTTCTGTATATCCAAAAAAAGCTTGATATCTTTCAACCTTGTTTGACCAAACATAAACGTTCTTAAATGCCCCAACGCCTTTCTGAATGCAGTATCTTGAGAGATAGCTTTTGAAGGTTCTGTACTCATGTATGGATCTAACGCATCCTTTTTTATATTGTTTAATGTAGGACTCATAACCATGAATGTAAGTATCAAAGATAGGCCTGTAATGACCTGATTTGGGGGCAATTCCTGTGTTGCCAATGCCCTTCTAACAAAGGAAAGCACAATCACAATGCGAGTGAACGATGTTAGCATAACAACGATAGCTGGGGCAAGTGACAGAATTGTAAAGAGAAAAAACAATTCGAGTGTTGTAACTACCTTTTGTGGGTTATCTTCTCTCTTGAAAAACTCTTGAGTTGGTACTAGACCGTCTCCCTTTTTAACTTGATTATCCTGCTTTGAATCAACGGGTTGCGCATAAATTGGTATGCAAATAAGAACCAATACTAGGACAACAAATACCTTCAACTCCCCCTCTTCCTATAATGACCAATGCGTCTATCGTACTATTTCCACGAGCTCACTGTATCCTGCATTGACTTGATCTGATCTTTAATTTTATCCAACGACCCATCCTCATGCTTTTCTCCCACTTCAGCTTTTAATGTCTCCTGAAAAACCTTACCAGAAAATTTTGTGCGTATAGAAGAGACATCTTCAGGAGTAACAAATTCACCAAGCGTATTTAGCCTATCACGAGTAAGTCCGATAAGTAAAATTTTAGGACCAACTTCAACCAGGTAAATCTCATGTGCAGATGAAAGACGTCTCCTTGCCAATACATTTATTACACCCGGAGGAAAAAACCCGTGCGTGCCTTTTATAAATTTTTTCAATAATATAAAAGATCCGATTATTAACCCTAAAACTACCAACGACCATAAGATGAAACTTGTACTACCACCCAAATCAGGAGTATCTGTTAAAATTCTTTTGCTGCTTTGATATGCTAATAACACCCCTATCTCCATTACTTATTTTAGGTACACCACAGAAAAAGTCAAACTTTTTAAAGTTGTTCTGACCACTGTAACGAAATATAATGCAAATGTGGATATTTGCATTTTAATTCCTGCCTATAATGAATCAAAGAAACTACCATTGGTCATTAACAAGTTAATTCATTGTCTCAGAGATAATGTTAATGGGGCATCCATCAAGATAGTCGTAATAAATGATGGCTCTACCGACCAGACAGAATGTGTTTTAAACGGCATTACGGTACTAAAACACGATAGCAATTTAGGCAAAGGGGCTGCCTTGAGAACTGGCATAGATTATGCAAAAAATATGGGCTTTAACAGTATATTGACTATGGATGCAGATCTTCAGCATGACCCATCCGATGTACTGTTGTTTATTAAAGATAGTAATAGAGTAGCCTTTGGTGCACGGCATTTTAATAGAGAAATGCCTTGGTTACGCCGCTTTGTCAATAGTGCTAGCTCCCTGCTCTGTTCGGTTGTTTTAAGGACACGAATACCAGACGTTCACTGTGGTCTACGAAAGTTTCCTGTTGATCTCCTACAGGGTATCAAAATCACCTCAAACAGGTTTGATGGAGAGCTCGAGCTTGTACTCAAGATATTTAGAAGAATTAAAAGTGGATCGTGTAAATTCTTACCGATACGAACTATATACACTGAGAAAAAGAGCTCCATAAATCCGTTATGGGATACTGCTAACTTTATCAAAATGGTTTTGAAACATGGATTTTGAACAAGCCCGAGCAAGGCTTATAAGGGATATTGAACACAAGGGCATACGAGATAAAAAAGTACTTGCAACAATGCTTAACACATCGCGAGAGCTGTTCGTCCCCGAGAACCTGCATAATGCGGCCTATGAAGATAAACCTCTGCAGATCGGATTCGGACAAACCATTTCACAACCTTTCATAGTAGCTTTTATGACAGAGGCGTTACATCTGACAGCAACAGATCATGTCCTTGAGGTAGGAACAGGTTCAGCGTATCAGACAGTCATTTTATCACGCCTAGCCAAACATATCTACACAGTCGAGCGAATCCCGGAATTAGCGCAAAAGGCATTTGAAATAATAAAACTTCTTGACATATCAAACATAACTATTCATGTTGGTGACGGGTCACTTGGTTGGCGTGAAGAGGCTCCGTTCGAGAAAATAATTGTAACAGCAGTCGCTCCTTCTGTTCCACAATCACTCCTCAATCAACTCGCGGAAAACGGCAGGATGGTGATTCCAGTCGCCTTATCACAAGAGAAGGATAAGAATCAGGGTCTTATTCTCGTCGTTAAACAAGATGGCAAGATAAAACAAACCAAGCTAGGTGAATGCATGTTTGTTAGACTTATCGGGAGAGAAGGATTTCAATAAGAGCTATTACTCAGAGCCAGACCAACCCGCCGCTATTACATCGTTCTCCCATCTTGTGTAGCTAGTCGGCGGAGTAAAACTTGCAGCTCCAAAACCAGACCCGGGATCACGTTTATAGACCTTTCCACCTGAAACAGTCTCCAGCTTGAAACAAGTTCTTCCACCTTGCCCATAAATCTGAGGGTATGTTATAAAACCCCATCTTGTCGGATTTAATTGCGTACCAGAGACATTATAGCTTTGGGTCGTTAATGCATCCTGCCACTCTAGCAATTGCCTGAATAGATAGCCGCTCTTTGCTTGAGCTGCTGCAGGAGGGGTCAAAGTCGCATCGTACTCTATCTGGTCGACACCTGTGTTGACTGGGGCGGCAACAATAAGACCATCAGCGTTTGCAACAGTGGTATCGATCAGCTTTATACCGACCACATCTGCCCCTGTACGTGATTTTATCCTCCAGAAACCGAATACATCTCCTATCCAAAATTTGCCCGAAGCGTGTTCATTTTTGAATATGTTCTGTGCCTTGGCCAGTGATCTCACTGACTCTGCCGCGTTGCGTTCATTTGCACCCTTACTAGCTTGCAGGATGCTGGGAATTGATATAGCAGCTATAATTGCAATTATCGCTATCACAATCATTAATTCGATCAGTGTAAACCCTTCATAATACCTTAAAGGATGCGGCTTTGAATAGATCTCAACATATTCAGACTTGGCGCTTGTCTCAATAGCATTGCATTCTGTATGGCGCGAGGTAAATCCATTATTGTCTATAGAACTTGATCTCATTGATTCTTTCATTTTAAACCAACTAAAAATTAAATGGGGCCTTCTTAATCATAAGAAGGCCCCGAAGTATGACGCTAGTTGACTAATCAGATCCAGACCAACCCGCCGCTATTACATCGTTCTCCCACCTTGTGTATGTAGTGGGTGGTGTAAAACTTGCAGCTCCAAAACCTGAACCCGGGTCACGCTTATAGACTTTGCCTGAAGTAACAGTCTCCATCTTGTAGCATGTCCTTCCACCTTGCCCATAAGTCTCAGGATATGTTATAAAACCCCATCTTGAAGGGCTTAATTGTGTTCCGGAGACATTATAGGACTGTGTCGTCAGCGCATCTTGCCAGTCAACCAATGCCCTGAACAAATATCCGCCCTTTGCTTGAGCTGCTGCAGGAGGTGTTAATGTCGCATCGTATTCTATCTGATCGATACCTGTATTAACTGGTGCAGCGACAACGAGACCATCAGCATTTGCGACGGTAACGTCGATGTGTTTCATTCCGACCACATCAGCTCCTGTGCGTGGTTTGATTCTCCATAGACCGAACACATCTCCAATCCAATATTTTCCTGAGGAATGATCCTTTTGGAAACGTGTGGTACCCGTTGCTATACTTCTTAGAGATTCTGCAGCGTTGCGCTCATTGGCGCCTTTTGTTGCGCTCAGAATACCTGGGATTGCTATAGCAGCAATGATCGCGATAATTGCTATCACGATCATCAGCTCTATGAGCGTGAAACCTCTTTGTTTCCTCATTTGAAACCTCCATAAAGTTTATTTTTTAAAACTGGCCCGTCTTACCAAAGTCGGGCAGGTAGTCATACCCTGCTACCTCTGCTTGATATACGCAATTCACATGCCAGACAATAGGTATAAATGCCCCAAATAAAGGCTCTATTGCCTCTATATGAGACCATCTTTCTATATCGCCCTAATCTACAATTTTTATTAACAATTTTTGTAAATATTCACATTTTTTTATATCTTGACGAGACATGATTCAAATAGTCCTAGTCAGTTTTTTAACATTTGCAAGCCGTATTTTGGGGATGTTCAGGGAAATAATATATGCTAGATTCTTCGGTGCAAGTGCCGCTTTTGACTCATTTTTAATCGCCTTTTCCATACCAAACATGTTTCGTCATTTATTTGGAGAGGGTGCTCTTTCCAGCGCATTTATCCCAACCTATGTAGAAAGACTGGAAAAACAAGGCAAAAAAGGGGCAAGAGAACTTCTCAGCTCCGTTTGGACTGGTCTTATTTTAATCCTTACTCTCCTGACAGCGTTAGGCATCATAGCAACATACATTATTCCTATTTTCTTTTCACACCCAAAGCTCATAATGACCCTGGATATACTTCGTATAACACTGCCTTATCTTATTCTGATATGCCTCACCGCAACCCTTTCAGCCGCACTAAATGGAATGAATCATTTTACAATGCCAGCACTCTCTCCAGTGCTGTTAAACATAGTAATTATCCTTGCAGTGTTGATTTCATCCGGGACCGTTGACAACAAAATTCTACTCTTGGGAATAGCAGTCCTTGTGGGTGGTTTCATACAACTCGCAGTACAGTTTCCACCACTCATTTCAAAAAGTTCCGTACCTCAAATGAAAGCAAACTTTGCAGACCAAGACTTTAGAAGAATCATGAAATTATTTTTTCCAATAGCAATAGTTACATCTATAGCGCAGGTGAACGAGATGCTTGACTTTCTAATAGCTGAAATCTTTATACCGGGAAGCGGGGCAGTTTCAGTCCTAAATTACTCAAACAGATTAATACAGTTGCCCCTTGCAATTATAGGAATATCAATAACAACTGTTGCATTTACAAAGTTTAGTGCCAGGGCATTATTGTCTGATAAAAATGATTTCAGAAAAGAAGTAACATCTGCCGTCCGAACTTCAATTTTCTTCTGCATACCGGCTGCCGCAGGCATTGCAATGTTTGCAGGTCCTATTGTCGAAGTAATTTTTAAAAGAGGGGCGTTTGATGCTGACGCTGCACAGAGAACGAGCCTCTGTGTTATAATGTACGCACCTTCAATTGTTTTTTACTCGGTTGTAGCTATCCTGACCAGAGCGTTTTATGCCTTAAAGGATGCCAGAACCCCCTTAAAAGTGAATTTGAGCATTGTCGGCCTGAATTTCATTTTGAATATAGTACTCGTTCTAATAATACGGGAATCTGGTATAGCACTTGCCACAACATCAAGTGCGTTTCTGAGCATGTCAATCCTTGGTTTAATACTTTCGAAAAGATACAGTTGGGACTTGCGTCCGCTTGTTAGCACATTAATAAGGACCTTGCTACTCTCAGCAGCAATGATAGCCCTCTGCCTTTGGGTTTACAACATCTCTGGATCTCAACTTTTAAAACTCTCCGCATCAATTTCAATTGGAGTTGCATTTTTTTTTATAACTGCACTGTTACTGAAATTTCCAGAATTACGAGAATTGAAAAAATCTTAAACTATTTCAATCCTGAAAAAGCGGCGTTTCTTGCCAATTCTTACCATGTCGCCATTCTTGATTTCAAGATTAGACGAAGAGTCAGTTATTCTGACTTTGTTAACCTCCAGTCCCCCCTGCTCTATTAAGCGTTTTGCCTCAGAATTGGATGATGCAATGCCTGTTTTGACAACCAGCTTGACTAACCACAATGTGCTATTTGCGAGTTCGCTCTTGTCTATTCGGAGCAATTCAACATCTTGAGGTACTTCTCGTCTGGTGAATATCTTTTCCCATTTAGAGATAGCCTCTTCTGCTAAGGAAGAGTTATGAAACGTCGATACGATCGATTTTGCAAGGGCTTTTTTGGAATCCATCGGGTGTATATCTTTATCAAACCGAAGCTCAGTCAAGAGGTCGTAATAGTTTTCCAAAAGCGCGTCTGAAATAGACATCACTTTGCTAAACATCTCAAATGGTTCCTCGGTAATCCCAATATGGTTGCCAGTAGTCTTTGACATCCTCATCTTGCCGTCAGTTCCAACAAGTATCGGCAAAGTCATTGCAACCTGAGGTTCAAGATTAAAGGCCCTCATCAAATCTCTTCCTGCAATGAGGTTAAAAAGCTGTTCTGTGCCGCCTAATTCAACGTCTGCTTTTACAACAACAGAATCATACGCCTGCATTAAAACATACAGAAATTCATGAAGCCCTATTGGTATACCTTGATCAAAACGCCTGTTGAATTCGTCCCTCTCAATCATTTGCGCAACAGTAAACTTGGACGCCAGATTGATTATCGCGGTGAAATCGAGTGATGAAAGCCAAGAACTATTATAGGTTATCTCGGCCTTTGATAAATCAATTACTTTTCCAACCTGATCCAAATAAGTCTTGGCATTTTCTGTAATCTGTTCGCGAGTTAAAGGGGGCCTTGCCTTTGAGTGACCAGAAACATCACCTATCATGGCCGTGAAATCACCTATAATTATTACTGCCTTGTGGCCGGCATCCTGAAATTCACGAAGCTTTTTCAAGACAACAGAATGCCCAAGATGAATATCAGGAGCTGTTGGATCAATACCGAATTTAACTCTAAGAGGCCTCCCACTAGATAACTTTTTATCAAGATCCTCCAGTGTAATTAAATGTACAGTGTTCCTTATCATTTTTTTACACTTTTCCACCAATCCTGCCATTCCTTTATAGTGTTAAATTTTCTACCTGTAACCCTTTCGAGACTCTTGGCTATTGCAGCACTCACTTTTGTACTGGTTGTTTTAGAAAGCCAGTCTATCATCGAATCAAAGAGTGAGTTTCTCTTGTCATTTTCGACCGCAAGTGCAAGAAAAAAGATGTCATTGAGCTTTTCCTTTTCAATAGCTTCTTTAAGAGATTTCACAGGGTCCTGCAACAAAGTTTCCATTCCCTTTGGAATAAGTTTAACTACTGTAGGTGAAAAAGGCACAACTCTTGGCCCATTAACTGAACTTATTGAGGTCGGTGAAAAGTAGGCCCACATATAAAAATACTTGACACAATTTGCCTGTTCAATGCTGAATTGATATTGACCTAGATCTAATGAAAATTGTTTTGACCACGATTTATCTTTTTCAATCGAGATATTTTTATCTATTTCAATTGTTTCGTGTTTCATTATGGTATTTTCAACACCAGCCAAAACAAAGGCATGGGCTTGAATCTGCATAAGAATCTGGTTTCCTGAGGCAAATTCAATTGATAGTTTATCTTTTGATTTATTTTCGATTACAAATTCCACTTCAATCTTTTCCCCTGGCAGGATCGACGTTTTTGCAGGTGATATGCGAGCAGCAATAACTGTAGTTTGTATGAGTCTTTGATCACAATAAGCCTTTAACTGAGAAATCTCGCCTTGATATGGAGGAAATCGTTCGAGTTTCACCAAGGAATCTAATATTTCGTTTGCAGCCTCCAATGCACCTTTTCTTACCAATTCATAGGCCTCTATGTATTTTGTAAGGTAAAAGTTTGAAATTTGGTTCTTATCGACAGGTTTTAGCTGTTTTTTAAACGACTCTGGGTCTGGAAGTTCTGTTTCTACGATTATTTTAGTAGGCTTTCGCTTTGCTTCAATGTCTCTAATAAGCTTGTAGCAACCGCTGACTCCTTTTTCCTGAATTCTCTTCTCCAAAAGCGGCAATATTTTTCCGCCCATATCAAGGAGTTCATCATGCACATGAGTCCTAACCTGTTCGTTTTGTTCTTCAAGCAAGTCAATAAGCGAATTTATATATTTATCTTCCTGGGGCGCAGCAATACCCGCGATACATACAGAAAATACTACACAAACAACATGTTTCATTTTAGATCCCCTAAAAATCAACTATATAGACGTACTTGATATCAACTTGTTATTCAAGAGAAGGGATGGTGCTATCCCTTTACGTTTAATGGGCCTGTTTTTGCTGGGCCTGAACTGGCTTCTTGAACCTGTTGCTTCTTGTTAGTTTCAATGGCAATCGCCCATGTTTCACGCAGGTGTTTAAGTATGTCTAGTCCCTCATCAACCATAGAAGTCTCGTGCCTGACATTGGCCCAAACAAACCTGAAATAAACAAAATTATATAAACCCATAAGATTCTTATACATTTCATCGGGAATCATATCTTTATTCAATGTACTCATAAGCTCCATTACTATTCTCTGCGCCTTTATACAAAGATTATGTACGCTTTCCAGATTCTTCTCTTTGATCTTTTCTTTGGCTTGGGAGGCAAAAGCGATTGCAGAATCAAAAAGCAGGAGCAGCAACTCTTCTTTGCTAGCGCTCATGACCTTCGTCTTTAGGTATGAGAATGCCTTATCTTCCATATTATATTATTACCTTATGGAACTTAATGACATCTGGCCAAAACCAGAAAGACTAGCAGAGAGCCTCTGCATAGTCATTTGAGTCTGAGCTATCATCTGCTCTAGCCTTGAAAACTCTTTTATCATTCTTTCCTGATAACTAATTATTGTTTCCTCAAGCTTTCTAATATCTTTATTAGAGCTGTCTATACTATCGTCAATACCCTTTAATTTACTTGAGATTATACCATCATTTGCACGGACAAACGAATCAAGAATACTGCTCGAATTAAAACCAAGGCCGGGGTCTCTTGATAATCCGATCGAATTACCTTTTAGAGTATTGCTTCCAAGTGCGGCTGCAGTAGTAAAACCCAAATCAGGGCCAGCAGCGCTGTTAAGCGATACTACTTCAAGCTGCCTTTCAATCCTATAGGTATCTCCGGCTGTTATAGCTGCTGGCAGTGCCGAATCCAGCTCTATTTCGCCAGTGCTAGATGTAAACGATTTAACCTTGCGAGTAAGGCCATTATTTGCCGAATTTGCAGCACTTACTATAGTAACTGTAGCGCCATTGAAAAAATTGTCAGAATAGCCCCCTGCAAACTCTGATTCTGAAAACTTTGTAGTGTCGGGGGAGCCTACTCCATCCACCCCGCGATTTGAAACGGTCGAGCTATCGATTAATTCCATTGAAAAACCGTCTGACGAGATTGCCCCTCTAAGCTGTCCATTATTACCAGCAGCCGTCAGAATTTTATTGAAAACTCCTGATACAGTCTCTTTACCGTCAAGATCTATATTGATTCTAGTTGTGGCATTTCGTAGTCTGATTTCAAAATCGTTGCCTATGACAGTTCTTACACCTATACCATTGCTAAAATCGCTGAGCTTTGTTTCCAGCGCGAGTTTGCGCTGTGTAGTAAATAGAGTCTCGACTTGATCAGGGGTCTCAGTCAGCGCCTCTCTCAGTTTTGATTCATTGAACATTACAAAACCCTTGCTACTGAGTTCAATTCCTACTTGATTAAATGTTCTGAGGTCGCCAGCTGGTATAGTTGTAACAACAGAAGTAATAATTCCAGCCAAATCGCTCCTCAGTTGCTTTGCAGTTGAATCAGCAAATAATACCCCTGTCCTGAATGTATTAGGATCGAAACTGGTGAATTCGTTCAACTTGGTTATCAAGTCATTATAGACGTCAGAAAATCTCTTCGCCTGAGTCACCACAGCTTCAACATTCTTTGTAACTGTTATCTGTACTGGCGTTTGGCTGGCGCTCTTTAGATCAATAGTCATACCTTGGATCGCATTTTGGAATGTATTATTGCCAGATGTGAATATAACCGGATCTGCCCCAGCCGAATTTGACCCAAAGGCAAGGACGGCATCCTGAGGAGCGACATGTGTCCTGAAACTAAGGGCAGATAAATCTGTGCTTACGACAATTCGTCCAGACTCACCGGTATTTTTACTCAGGATTACCAGCTTATTTGGGTCCGTAGCTGAGCCATCATTTATAATAAATGCTCTAATAGGCAATCCAGCTGAATTAATCGAATTTCTTATATCGGTTAGAGTGGAACCTGTTGCAATAGTAATAGAACGCTCCCATGTACCATCAATTGTGTCTGGAGAAGCTGATGGCGCCGTCCCTGCTATATTCAAGTCTCTTGCTGTCCTTGTGCCAGGGAGATCTTCGACACGAATTGCTGCGGCGCCTGCGCCCGGATCATTAAGCAGGATACCGTCACCAGTATTATTAATGCGGGCCCGAAGCGAGGAACTCGCAGCTGCAGCTGCGCCGTTAATTTCGGAAATCACCCTGCCTATGGTATTGTCATCAGGCTGGCTGAGATCTACTGTAAATCTTTTTCCGCTTCTATCTATTATCTGAATTCTGCCCGCCTGAACCCCCGTGCCGAAATTCAATTTTGAAAGTGACAAGTTTTCATTTATATAACCCACATCTATATCAATGCCATTTAGGGTTGTTCCAGATGTTGAACCTACAATTCCCAAGTCTGTGGCGGCATCTGATGAAGCAACTGTCAGGTTACTAGACCCGCCAGAGGTATCGACTATCTTGAGTCCATTAACTGGGTTATTAAATTCAACTCGCACATTGACATTACTAGCTGTCGCTCGATCACCTAAAAGATTCATAATATCACTTAGCGAGTCGTTCTGTGCCACGACCGTATCGCCTGATGAGACTGCCGCACTTAGGCCACGATCAAAGTAAACTCTGCTATTGACTGTATCAATGTCTGTGACTGTTCTGAACATTGTTGTGCCAGAAGCGTTTACTATTCTTATCTTGTTTCCAACTGCAAATCCCGCAAGGGAACTAACACGTATGCTCAACTGATTAATGGCTGATGCAGAGCTTGTGCTCGTCTGCAACCTAAGAGAAGTGTTAATTGAAACGCTATCACCCTGTCGGTCAGTAATTGTTACTGTGCCATCTCTAACACCTTTGATGTCTGAACTTGTAGTGTCATTCATACCGCCATTCAACATATTGCGTAATGTTGAGTTTAATGCCCCAACAAGCCTATTCCCATATATACGTTTTGATATAGTTGGCACATTTTCTGTAGGATTCACAGTAAATGAAGCGCCTGACAATACCCCGAACCCTAGATCTACTGCTGCCAAACTGTCTGATGCCCTAGTTACCGTAATACTCCCGGGAGCTGAAACCCCGGAAAGCATCATTCTCGAACCATCTACCAGACTCGCCCTTAATGTAGACCCAACGGCAGTAGCTGCGTCATTTATCCTGGTGATAACACTAGAAATAGTTGTATCTGAAGCCTTGATATCTACATTTATTGCGGCGCCGGAGGCACTTGTTATCGTAAAATCATTAATGCCGTCTGAATTACGCCTGACTCCGAGTCCATCATTAAGCTGAGATAACTGTGTTGTAGTAGCTATATAATTAATATCACTGCCAAAGATAAAATTTCTTGTGCCTACCGTTACTCCTGTACCCGATATTCCCAAACTTGTAGCAGTAGTATCAAGCCCATAATTTGCAATCTTGAAATTTGATACGGCACCACCTGCAAGATCTTCTATGACTATCCTATCTCCTTGTACAGTTGCTTTAACCCTGATACCGGCTGCTGAGTTGATGTTGTCAATTACATCCTGAACTGTAACTACATTTTCTAAATTCACAGTAGCAGATGTACCTGAAGAATCTGTTATCCGAATAGATCCCCTATCGATACCAGCCTGCCCGTTAAGAAAGCTCACTGGTGTCCTTCTATCCAGAAAACCTCCGCCAGTCTCTATTTGAATAACTCCGGCACTACCTGCTACTGCACTGGTAGTATTAGCAAAGCCATTAGAAATCACCTGATGTGAAGTGGCGGTTCTTGAGGAAGTGAATGTAAATGTACCAAGGGATGCAATATTGTCTCCAGATGCCACAAGGACACTCTCACTGCTTGAAACTGCCTTGGTGGAATTAAAAAGACTAGGTCTGGATAGTGCATCCGCAGAGGATTTTAATGATAGTAGCAGCGCTGATAGTCCCAGATAAGCCGCCTTGGTCTGTGTTTTCTTTGCTATCTGGTTTTGGATGTTAATTATCGGACGTCTTTTCACCTCAACCATCTGCTCAATGATGGAAGAAAAGTTTATTCCCGAAAACAAACCTTCTAGTCGTACTGGTCCTACCATAAAATCTTAACCCACAAGTAGATGCGACCCCACCCAATTATAATTTCGGATATATAGGCTTAATTCACCAATTAAATCCTGCACATTACTCCCTCATTTTACTGTCGCCCTCCCTCAGCCTATACCAGAGTTCTATGCCTTACGGTTAAGGAAAACACCCCTTAACCTTTCCATACTGACCTTAAACTTTAGAAAGTTCTGTGCCGGTATCACTTTAACTACCGCACCAGAATCCCTATCTTTTACCTGTACTACTAGGTTTCGAGCAAGTTTTGTTCCGTCGAAGAGCTGAAATCTAAAATTGACATCTAAATTTTTAAAGAGCTTGTTCAGTTCTTCGACATCCTTCTGCAAATTTTCAGAGTCCAAATCGGTTATTTTTTTTACATCATCCTCTTTTTTAGGTTGAGACCTTTTAACATTCTCAGGTTGACCAGATTTTGGCACATTTTGGCTATGCTCTGTTCGCTCCATTTTTTGTTGCGGAGCTTGCCCTACGGGCTTTATATCCGCCATGGCAAACCTCTCTTAAACGACCTCTCATTAGTCTAATTCGGTTGAGAGTTGAGAAAACTTGAGCATATGATATAAAATATTACCATGGCAGGGGAAGATTTTGACAGCGCCTTTTGGGAAGAGTCCTATAGGACAGGAAACATACCATGGAACAGCGAGCAGCCAAACAGGGAGCTGGTCAGATTGGTCGAAAACCGCATTATAACACCCTGCAAAGTGCTCGATATTGGGTGTGGGACGGGCACAAACTCCATTTGGCTCGCTATCAATGGCTTTTCTGCACTCGGTATCGACATTTCAACCAAGGCAGTAGAGATTGCAGGTGAAAAAAGCCTAAAGGCAGAGTCAAACGCCAGATTTCTTACCATGAACGCAATGGAGCTTTCGAGTCTGGGCGATAAATTTGATCTTGCCATCGATATGGGCTGCTACCACTCCGGGGCATTTCAAGGAGAGCTGAGCCATAAATATGCCAACTTGGTGCATAACATCCTGAAAGAAGATGGCCGATTCTTCCTAGCCTGCTTTAGTCCCAAAGAACCGCCATGGGGTGGACCAAGACGCATATCACTCACCGAGCTGGAAAAGGTCTTCACACCATATTTTGATTTCACTGAGATTCGCCACACCCAGTGGCGTGCTGTCGATGAGCGTGAAGGCCCTTGGTCATGGTGGTGTTTATTACAGTGTAAAGTTTAAACCAAAAATCAAAAAACGATGACTAGATTCCCCGCACGTTGCTCATCGCGAGATTGTAACGTTTGTATGTCTTATTCTGAATGTCAAACATATTGCATTCATAGATTTCCTGACCATAGACGTGAAGTGATACCGTGGTTTTACTTGTCTTGTTTTGCATACTGTGAATCTCTTCATCTGGCGGAAGCACATGAGTAATAGTCCCCGGCGGGGCGATGATATGCATCGACTCTTTCAATTCTGCGTACCCTTCCCTGCTTCGGTCATCAAGACGTGAATAATTTGTTACTCCGAGTTCGTTCGAAACCACACCTGCTACCCCCCATGTCCCATGATCATGGATTGGGGTGCCCTGGCCAGGCTCCCATACAATAGATACTACAATAAATTTTCTTTTGCGGTCAGCATGTACAAGATGACGCGCATAATTATCACGTTTTCCAGCCAATTCCTCACTGGTTAAAAAATCTTCCTGGTTGCCCAGGAGAATCTTCATCCTGCGTGAAATTTTCCTGATTCGTTCCTGCAAGTCTTGTTCAAAAGATGTAAATACCTCGAGGTCAGCTACAAAATCCTCGAAATTATAACCGTTTGAACCCGCCATTTTCGGTTTAGTCTAAGTTTTTAGCACCTTGACGTCAAGTCTTTTGGTTGTTTCCGTTACTGTGACCCTTCTAATTTTCTATGGAGGATCTTTAATAATGATTTTATGGTCTCCCCTTGTTGCTTTTGTTGGTCTCCTTGTTCTTTCACTAGCTCTATTAACGTTTCAGTACGTAACTCTAATCTTATCAAACGCTCATCATTTTTCTGGAAACGCTCATCATTTTTTTTCCAGCGTTCTCTATCCTCAAGATAGACCTTTTCCAGGAATTGTAAT
>SBBU01000030.1 GCA_005239585.1 Planctomycetaceae bacterium | reverse complement strand
TTACAAAGGAATGAGCGAAAAAATACAAAACAAGGGGATCGAAACGAGGATCGACTCCACCAAAAAGGCTATGGATAAAAATAAAGAACGGCTATCTGCTTTTGTTCAGAGATTACAAGACAAAAAAAAGAGATATGAGGCCCTTTTACCAAAGGATGCTGATGAAATACGCAGGTTAGACGCAGAGATAGAGACAAATAAAAAGGGACGCGATAAATACAGGGAAATGATACATATAAATGAGACCAAGATCTCCTTACTAAATGCTGACTTGCAGACAGAAACCATAGCATATTCCAAACTTCCAAATACACAGTCAATAGAACATCAGATCAGGGATTCAAAGGATAAGCTGAATGATCTCTTAAAGACGCGTACAGAAAAAGCCCCCGATGTAAAACGACTCATAGAAAGAATCCATGACTTGGAAGAACGTTTAAAAACGGAGCGCGAGATCGAGGAAAAAGAGGCAAAATTCATCTCCAAGGGCAAAGTGCTCGAACAACTAAGAAAAATCGACAATGAGAACAAAGTACATCTGAAGAATGCGAGAGAGTACGAGACGAAATTAGCTTTATTAGAAAAAGAACGTGCAACAAGGTCTAACGTCATCTCTCAGGAAGCGAAAGACCTTTCTCAGGAGATAAAGAAAGATGAAGAGGAAATTGATGACCTAAAAAAACAGACAAATGATCTAGAAAAAAGTAAAATCTCATTAGAAATTCAACAGGCTGCCATTAAACAAGTAGGATTAGAAACAATAAGCCACTCATCACCTTTACCTATGGGTAAACAGTCGGAAAAATCACTCCCACTCTTCTTGATAACAGGGATTTTAATAGGCGTTGGAGCTGCCTATCTTATGGAATACATTAATACTTCAATTAGGACAGAGCAGGACATTAAGAAGTATGTTAATGTACCACTATTTGGGGCAATTCTTAGAATCAAAGAGGAAAACCAAAGGCTTTTACTCAATGTTGCACCCAAATCCACACTTTCCGAGGTCTTTAGCACAACGTCAACACTAATATCCTCTTACGCAAATGACAATAATCTTAAAGCGCTCATGGTCGCCAGCTCCAAGGCCGAAGAAGGAAAATCCACAGTCGCCACCAATTTAAGCGTAGCTCTTGCTAGGATGGGAGAGAAAGTAGTGTTAATGGATTGCGACCTGAGAAAGGCTGTCCTTCACCGATTCTTCAATATCGACAACTCAAAGGGCTTATCCAGTTACCTATTGAATCGTATGGGTTCAATCCCGGGAGAAGAGGCTCCCAGAGAGCAGCTGACAATAGATGACATTGTAAGACCGACTGAGGTCGAAAATCTTTCAGTTGTGACAGCCGGCCCTCATCCAAAGAATCCTGTAATGATGCTCAGATCCCAGGCATTCAAGGATCTTATAAGTGAAATTAAAAAGAGGGCTAATATTGTCATCGTAGATGTGCCTCCGATTAACGTTGCAGTAGATACCCTAATACTTTCGAGCATACTTGATGGTGTAGTACTGCTTGTATCTGCAGGTGAGACAAACAAGGATGAAGTTACATTTGGAAAGAGGCTTATTGAGCAGGCCAAGGCAAAGATTATTGGCTGTATACTTAACAAATTGACAATAACAAGCCGCGGTTATTATTACTATTACTATTATTACTACAATTATTACGATAGATACAAGTACAGATACTATCGCGAGACCTAACCCTCTTTTTAAGGAGCCAAATATGCCAAAAGTTATAGCGCTTATATCACTAGTCCTGCTCGCATCTTGCGGGGTGGGTCCTCACAAAAGAATTCTGACCAGACCAGGGCCCTATGATCACAGATTTGGCTTCCCATCAACCGGAGATCCTGTCGACATAAACGCACTCGTAAGAGAATATCCTGAATTAAAGGGCAAAGTAATAACTGCAGCAGAGTATATGGAAGAGTACGAAAAATGGCTGAAAAAAGCCCAGTTGGAGGGCAGACCTTTCTTCGAGTTTCGCTTTATGAAAGGTACAAGTCTCGATATTGAAGTTGTTGGAGAACCTGAGTTATCTAAAAGAGACATAACAGTCAACCCGGATGGCTTTGTTTATTATCCATATCTAGGCAAAGTCGTAATTGAGGGAAAAAAGATTGAAGAACTAAGAAATGAATTGGAGTTAAAACTCAGTGAGATTCTTAGAAAGCCACAGGTTCTAATCCATGTCAAGGGAGGAGCTACCACCATACTTACTCCAACAGGACCTGTATCAGGGCCCACCATGGTTCAAGGTGGCGATATAATTCTTATGGGTGCAGTACGCTTAGGAGTAGGCTCTCAGAACTTGCAGTATACCGGAAGAGAAACACTCATCAGGGTGCTTGGCCTAGCAGGTGTACCAGCAAATGCCGAGTGGCGCAACATAGTAGTGTTGCGCAGAGATCAGTCAGACCCATTACGCAAGGCAAGGATAATTATATGCGATCTCTGGGCATTTCTAAGGCATGCTGATGTACGCCAAGATATACCTCTTTTTCCCGGTGATGTTGTCTACGTACCATTCAGACTCTCAATAGGAGAACAAATCCAAAGTGACTGGGCCCTAATGCTTTCCTATATAGGAGGCATCTTTACACTGGATCAATTTAAAGATAGTCTTAAAAAAGGCGGCTCTCTTAGAGACTAGGGGACTGTACCTCTGCAAAGAACAATATCACTGATGATGAGGTACAAGATAACCTCTGCTCTGAAACCAAAGGTTAAAGACCCAGAATCTCTGCCTGCGACAGGCAGGCAAAAGTAAATTTACCTCCATGGAACTGAAAACATACCTCAATATTATCCGCAAGAGATGGTATCAAGCCATAATAATATTTTTGATGGTCCTTTCAATCCTTTTCTTCCTAAACGTTACACAACCTCGTGAATATCAAGCCCAAGGAAAAATGGTCTTTAAGCAGCTAACTGAGGCTATAGGACAAAAATTAATGGTGCCTATCGACATGGAACAACGAATCGAAGTAATTAAAAGCGGCCCAGTAATGGATGAGATTATAAATCGGTTGAAGAAGAGAAATATAAACATCTCAAAGGAACTTGGAAATAACCTGCTTAAAATCGACAAGATCAATGACTGGTCGCTGTCACTAAAGGTAGTCTACACCGAGCCAGAAACTGTTCTACAGCTGGTTAATGCAGCTATCGATATCTATACCGATTACAATATTGACGACACAAAATCCAAACTAGAGGTACAGCACAATTCATTCCTGAAAGAAGAAGAGTCGCTTAAAAACGACATAAAAACAGTACAGGGAGAGATCACAACCCTGATGGAAGAGGTCTTTAAAAATAAAGGCATAGTGGACCCGGATATTCAGTCAGGAATTTTATCAAGCGTTCTCGTCGATTTTGAGAAACAGCGTCAGCAGATACTTCTTGACATTAGAGAGCTTGATTATCGAATTAAAAATGCCCCCCAGTCATACAATCAAAAGCTGATCGAATATATCCTCTCTAAAAACCTTTCTATCTCGCTCTTACCGGGACCGCAAAGTGAAAAACTCAAGAAACTATTAGATCAACTTGCTGATCTGAGGCAAAAATATCAGGAAATTCATCCTGATATAATTAAACTAAAAGATCAAATCGTTGCCCTGCAAAACGAGATCCAATCAGGCCCGCTAGCTGAAAAAGAAATAATCACACAGGAGATAACGGAAAGACGAATCATATTTCAAGCAAAGGCAGAGTTTCTATTGGAAATGCTAACCAACGTTTATTCAAAACTGCTAGAACTATCACAAGGCAAAGAGCTTCTTCAAGAAAAACGCACCAAGCTAGATAATCTCAACAAGCGCTACTATGCAGTCATTGATTCTCGCAAGGAAGCTGAGAGGCACATTGCTATGAAAAAGGAAGAGATGACAAGAATGATAGCTTCTACAAAGGCCGATCAAGCTACACAAATTATAAGAGCCAAGACAGTCCCAAACTCTATAATGATTATCATAGCCATTATTATTTCGCTTGTTGCATGCTTTACGATGGAATATCTCCAGTCAACCCTCCGTACAACACAGGATATCCGTAACTATCTAGGGATCCCGACGATCGGCGGAATGCCAAAGATACCTCACGAAGTTAGTCTCTTAAAACAAACAGTAAAAAGCCCAATAAGTGAGCTCTTTTCAAGGATTGCCGTCTTTATAAGTTCATCTGCGATGGAAAAACGTGCTAAAACTGTCCTTATAACCAGCGCAAAAGCAGGTGAAGGGAAATCCACTCTCACTGCAAATATCGGTATATCCTTGGCCCTATCCGGTGAGAGAGTAATTATTATTGACTCTGATCTCCGACATGGCCAGCAACATATCATTTTTGGGCTAGATAATTCAAAAGGCTTTGCAAACATAGTTCAGGGAGAGCTTGTGGCAGAGAAGAAATTAAACGAAGCGTTAGGAGTAAGTGACAAGGACACACTACATGGATACCTTCAACCAACTTCGGTTCAAAATCTAAGCGTAATATGCTCAGGCCCGGTTCCAGTTAACCCTATCAATCTCTTGAAATCAGATCTGGCCAAAAACACCATAAATGAACTAAAAGGGATTGCAGACATCATCCTTCTTGACACACCGCCATTACTTGGAGTTATAGATGCGGCAGTAATGGCAGCATACATCGATCTTGCGGTAATCGTAATTGAAGAGGGGACTCTAAAAAGGCAAGAAGCAGCCTATATGAAACATGCTATGAAACAAACCGGGGCAAATATGCTCGGCGCAATTATAAACAAGGCAAAATTTCAAATGGATGAGACATATTATTATTACTACTATTATTACCGCTACCGCGGATATGGAAACAAATGAAGAATCTATTCTTTACTCTCCTGCTTAGCAGCTGTGGACTGGCATTACATAAGGAAAAGCAGCAGTTCAATATAATTTCTGTAGAGAGACAGCCCCTTGAACTCTTTTCAGATCAATGTCTACCTAGCTTCGATTTCAGCCTCACGATAGAACCTTGTTATCCTGTCATATATCCTCATAAAAAGCTGTTGATGGAGGTTCCGCCATTAGTTACATCAAATGGGTTGCTGATTTATGTCAAGTCAGAAAGACTCGTTGCATTTGATTTGCTCAATAAATCAGAGAAATGGTCGGCCAATATCACTGAAGCAAGGACAACTCAATTGCTTCAATCTTCAGATAAATTACTCCTCATTCAATGGGGATGGGCAACTGGGCTGACAACAGTCTACAAAACAATCACCGGAGAGCCCCTCTTTTCTATGAAGATAGAAAAACCATTCATAGTGAAAGCAAATAATACCTGCATGTTTTTGCACCTAAAAGATATGATCCAGTGTTATGACACAAAAGATCTTGCAATGAAATTTAACCTTGATTTCAGAACACAGCTCATCGAGATTCAACGCACTGAAGCAGATAATGACACCCTTTATCTGGAGTTAAAGGACACAGATAGCAACCAATTGTATGTAGCATCATACGACTTGAAAGGCACAATAAAATGGAAATCTTTCGGCTCTTTTGCAGGCTCTGATCAAACTAAAGTCTTTATACTTAAAGACTGGCTGAGTGAATGCTGGATTGTAGACAAATCAAGCGGCACACTGATCGAAACTGTAAAATTATATGATTTTAATGGTGACGTTATATTGGCTTCTGATGACCAAATTTGTTACTCCTCAAGACAAACGTATCACTATCCTGAAATAGCGCAGGTTTCTTCTACAGGGACGAATATCAAACAACAATCACAAAATTATAACCAGATGTTATCTCTCAGTATAAGAACCAAAACAATTAGGCCTCTTCCCTACTACAATCAGACTGGCCATGTGGATTTTAGAAAAATCGGAAACATCTTTGTGCTCAAGTCAGGAGATGTTAAGGAAGGTGCCATAAGGTACAAAAATGTACAAGTTTATACACAGGAATCTCTTTTATTTGAGCTAAACTCTAACCCAGGAATATGTAGTTTTATTCTCTTCGAGGACTTGATCTGTGTAACGCATCCTGACTGCACAATAAAGGTCTATAAACTCAAGTAGCTGCTGAATCTGACATTACTCAAAAATTACATTTACTCCTGACTCTGAAAGGACCTGAAAGAATTCCGGAAAACTTTTTGTAACGCACATTGGATTGTTAATGACAATTCCATCCTGAGCCAACGCTACAACTGCCGCGCTCATCGCCATCCTGTGATCGTTATATGTATCTACGGCAGCAGGCTTGAGTTTTTTCGGCGGTTCAATCCCAAGACCGTCAGAAAACTCCTCAACCTTCGCTCCAAGCTTAGAGAGCTCCACTGCAAGTGCCTTTATTCTGTCTGTTTCCTTGACACGAAGATTTGGGACATTTCTAATCACGGTTGGACCTCCTGCAAAGAGACTGATAAAGGCAAGCGTCTGAACAGAATCTACCATCTGACTCATATCCACATCAATTCCAGTGAGTGTGCCGGGTTCAACACGTACCTTGTTTCCTGACCATGTTATCTTCAATCCCATCCGTTTAAGCACATCAAGAAAACCTTTTTCTGGCTGAGCGCTCGACTGGTTTAAACCCTCGACCTCAACGAAACCTTTAACCACCGAAGGGATCGCCAAAAAATAATTAGCAAGCGAATAGTCGCTCTCGACAAAATAATCTGCCGGCTGATATTTGCCCGGCATAACAGACAAACCCCCAGCCTTCACTCCGAACGAACTCATCACGCTACAAGTAAGATTGATATAACCTTCTGAAACCAGGTCTGAACCATCAATACGTATGCCCTGCTCTGTATAGGGAGCGGCCATGAGCAAAGATGATATAAATTGACTGGATTCTGGTGCTCTAATTCTCACTGAACCACCCTTTAAACCATTAGCTTCAACAAGTATTGGAGGAAAACCTTCATTAATCACATATTTTATTTGGGCCCCTATTGAATTGAGGGCATCTACTAACACCCCTATCGGCCGCTCACGCATTCTCTGATCTCCATCAACTGTGTATAACCCTTTTTTTAGCGCAAGATATGACAGAATGAATCTGAGCGATGTCCCAGCATTTCCCATGAAAAATATCTCTGTAGCTGGCCCTTTATCACTAGCCTCCCCAACAACTATTACTTCTTTCTCAGTTTTGTTCAGTGTGAGCTTTGTACCTGTCTTTGCCAGCGCCTCCACAAGATATTTACTGTCATCTGAAAACGATGCGTTTCTAAGAATTGTCCTCCCTTCTGCAAGAGAGGCACATATCAATGCCCTATTAGTAACCGATTTTGAGCCGGGAACTTTTACTCTTAGCTCCGTCCTCGAGAGAGGCTTGATCCTTGCTGTGCTATACAAGGTTTATTATGCCTGTATCGCCTGCACTGGCACGAGGTGCTGTCCCACAGGGTCAATGGCGAATGCCGCCTGTTCCAGTGTCGTAGCGCCCAAAACAGGGATATCGCCGTCTGTCGCAAAAATGATCGTGGTCATTACCGGCTTACCTTCAAAAATAATAGCGCCACCATAATTTTTCTCGATAAAACTGCCATTAGCTAACTGTACTTTTATTGAACCAAGTTTTTTTAACCCTAATTTTTCCACGATATCCTTAGGAAGACATGTATAGGTAGCTCCTGAATCAACAAGAAGCTCAGCTTCTTCCCCAAGGGTTGGTATTGCTTCATGTGGAGATGAAACTTTAACCTTGACCTTAAACAAATCCATAACTTTGATTGTAACGTTTATTAAATGTAAAGCAATGTGGATTGACTTGATTTCGTGCACTAACCTGCATATACTTTGATAACCTAATATTTCGGTTACCGAACTACTATGGCAGACATAGAACTAATAGATATGCTCTTTCAATCAGTTCTGGCGCGATTCTTTTCCATCCCAGCCAGAAAGCCCTTTTCAGGCTCGATAACTATTGCACAAATGAGAGTCTTGTGGCTCTTAGAAATGAAAAAATCAGCTACTTCAAGCGAGGTTGCACGCCTGCTTGGAATCTCAAATTCAACAGCCACTGAACTTATAGATCGACTAGTACTGCAGAAATACATCCAGCGTCTCCAGTCAAAAAAGGATAGACGACAAGTGGTATTGACTCTTACACAAAAGGCTTTGAGACTTATGGCAAGCCACACGGAAAGACGCCGTGAGAGATTTCAGAGGTTATTTCTATCACTTGATAACTCTGATATTCAGCGCATGTCCTCTGCCCTTCAAACGCTAAGCGACATTATCGGAAAATGGGAGAAAACCAAAGAGAATCGTCAAAAAACAAGGATCAAAACCGAAATTTTGAGGTAATTCCTTGAAAACATTGGTAATTATCATAAGCACACTCGCGATAACAGGCTGTTCTGTAAATGAGACGAAGGACAGATGGCAATATGAACGAACATTCTGGGAGCTACAGCCATCAATAAAATCCAGAAATGACGCACAAATCATGTTTGAGAAACTAGCCTCCAAGAAGGAAATCACGCTAAACGAATGCTATCAGATGGCAATCCACAGGAGCGAATCATTGAAGATAGAGAGTGAGGAGCTTATCCGCATCCAGTCTTTATACCAAGAGGCAATCGGGGCAATATTGCCAAACATCTCTTTAAGAAGTTCTTACATAATCCAAGATGTACGAAATACAGGTCAGGAAGGCTTTGTCTCACAAAGTTTTCGGCTCAAAGAGAGAACAGAATACAAGCTTGCTCTTAGACAGCCAATATTCAGCGGGATGAGAGAATTATATTCCATCCGTCAGTTTTCAATCCTACATGAGGCAAAGGAACATCAGATACGCCACCTCCGCCTGAATCTCTTTTTAGATGTATCCGAGGCATTCTACACAGTCCTGCTGCTTGAAAAACAAGTCGAGACTATGAAACACTCTCACAAGCTCGCCAGCGAACGACTAGAAGAACTAGTTCAGCGAAACAAGGCCAAAATGTCGCGCCGTTCAGAGGTGCTCTCTCAAGAGGCCCAAGTCTACTCAATAGAAGCACAGCTTGAAAAACTCAAGGGTGTCCTCTCTGTAGCATGGGAGGCGTTAAAATTTGTTACAGGATTGAGTCAGCAGAAAAAACTTGAAGATACAATCCCTGACCCCAACGATCCGCTAGATGTCGAAAAATATATACAAAGGGCGCTAGCTGGAAGAAGCGATGTAATAGCCCTTCAAAAACAGATAAAAGCAGAAGAAGAATCAATAGGAATTGCCCTGTCGGGCTATCTCCCATCAATTAACCTCGACTCCAACTACTATACCCACCGCATGGGAATCAGCAAGGGTATTGACTGGGACATTCTACTTACAACCGAAATACCGATATTTGAGGGAGGCAAGACACAAGCAAAACTTCGCGAGGCCCACTCTAACATCCGAAAATTACTGTTCAAGTTTGATCAGCTCACACGAAATATTTCTCTAAGCATCAATAAGGCTTGGGCAGATATTAAAGCGCTTCAAAGCGAAAGGGTGTCATTAGCCAAGGCGCTCAAAAGCGCACAGGAGAATTATGAACTTGTTCAGGCAGAATATCGCCAGAACATTGCTACTAACATCGAAGAACTCACGGCATTCAATGCCCTTCAAAAGGCCAAACTAGAGCTCGACAGGGTGCGATTTGAACAAAAGCTGGCGCTCGTAGAACTTGAGATTCAGAGCGGATCATTACCACTAGGGCTAAAATGACCAAGTTTTTAATAATATTTCTGCTTGCCGTTGTTACTTCCTGTGGACGCTCACCAGAAGGTCAGAGCTCCGCCACACAACCTCCCAAACGCAAACCCATTGTGACGATTACCAAGGCAGTCACACATGAAATCGAGTACACCATAAACGCCGTCGGGTCAATTGATGCCTCTGAAGAAATCAACATCCCTGCACGTGTCGCAGGTCTAATCGATGATGTCAAGTTCAAAGAAGGAGATAAGGTCAATGTCAAGACCACACTTGTTGAGATTGAGATAGAAAAATTCCACCTTGCTCAGCAGCGGGCAGAGGCAGATCATCAAAGGGCATTAGCACAGGCAGAGGCCGCCCATACAGTCTACAACAACCGCCTAAACCTATACATCGAGGGAAAAAAACAAAACAAAGAATGGGTTACAGAGGAACAAATGGCGATATGGAGGGCCGACCTCGTTAAATCTATCGCCGATCTGGAACGGGCAAGAATTGACGTGGAGCTGGCCAAGCGCAACTATCGAGATGCCCATGTAAAATCGCCTATTGCAGGGATCATCAACAAGAAATTAGTCTCAAAAGGTGAATACGTCAGGGCAGAAACTGTGGTTGCTACTATTCTCAATGTAGATAAATTGTATCTCAAATTCACTGTCCCTGAGCAGGAGGCTTCACTTCTTAAACCTGACCATGAAATTCTCTTCACCCTTCGTAGTACGCCAGACATTTCATTCAAATCGAAACTATTCCACATGAACCAAAAGGCGGATTCTGCCACCCGATCCGTCGAGTGTAAGGCTGAAATCCTTGAGAAAAATGAAAATTTCAGGGCTGGATACTTTACCTCTATCAAAATCGTAACAGCAAAACCCAAGGCTACGATCATCCCAGAACGTGCCGTCCTGCCAACAGAGAGGGGATTCATTGTTTATCTGGTTGATGACAAGAAAAAAGTGAAATCAGCGAAAGTGAAACTCGGTCTTCGAACTACACATGGGGTGGAAATCGTTGAGGGGTTATCAGCAGATCAAACTATCGCAGTTGATGGTGCCGCGGCCCTTCGGGATGGAATTGAAGTCGAGATCACAAAAGAACTCAAATAATGTCAATATCAGACATATCAATTAAAAAGCCGGTTTTTGCCTGGATGCTCAATGCATTCCTTGTCATATTCGGCATTATTGCCGTGTCTAGGATTGGCATTGGCCAGATGCCCGATATCGATTTCCCTATAGTGACAATCAGCTTGCGATTAGATGGAGCCTCTCCTGAGGTCATGGAAAGCGATGTTATAGACCCGGTAGAAGACGTACTAATGGGCATACAATCTATCCGTGAGATCAATTCCACTGCACGGCACGGCATGGCCACTATTACCATTGAATTTGACCTTAACCGCGACATCGATGCCTCAGTCCAAGATATTCAGACCAAGCTTGCTCAAGTTCAGAGACTCTTGCCTCGCGACATTGATCCGCCCGTTGTAACCAAAACCAACCCGGAAGACAATCCCATCATGTGGATATCCATTTCAGGTCATGTCCCTTTGCAGGAGCTAACTAACATTGCCCGCGATTATGTAAAAGACAGGCTCCAGACAGTTCGAGGTGTAGGTGAGATCATGCTGGGTGGATATCTAGATAGAAATATGCGCATCTGGCTGAGGCTTGAGGAAATGGAGGCAAGGGAGCTCACAGTTGAAGAAGTTATTGCCGCACTACAGCGTGAACACATTGAACTCCCGGTTGGGAGGATAGAAACATCTGACCGTGAAATGAATGTCCGTTCAATCGGAGAGGCGCCATCTGCCGAAGGATTCAAAAAGATCATAATTGCACATAGAAACAAGGCACCGATATACCTCAAAGACATAGCAGTAGTAGAGGACGGACTAGCAGACCATAGGCGGCTGGCCAGAGCGAATGGTGTCCCGTCAATCGGACTAGGAGTTAAAAAGCTTCCGGGCTCAAATGCAGTTGATGTAGCTAGGGCCGTAAGAGCCAGGGTTGCTGAAATTGAGCCGTCGTTGAAAGACAAGAATGTCGAAATGGCGATAACTGTTGACAACACCAAGTACGTCGAGGAATCGATTGGCGAGATGCAATTTTCACTTGTGCTTTCAGTAATACTTACATCAGTGGTCTGCTGGTTATTCCTCGGATCATTGTCATCAACGTTTAATATCCTGCTCTCTATCCCGACCTCAATCATTGGGAGCTTTGTGATAATCTATTTCTTAGGTTTTACTCTCAACACATTTACACTCCTTGGCCTGACACTGGCAGTCGGAATTGTAGTAGATGATGCAATAATGGTGCTTGAAAATATCGTGAGACACAGGAACAAGGGAGCAGATCGTGTTGCAGCAGCAAGCCGCGGCGCCAAAGAGATAACTCTTGCTGCGATCGCCGCTACATTGGCTATAGTAGCAATATTCCTGCCAATCGCTTTCATGGAAGGAATCATTGGTAAATTTCTCTATCAGTTTGGTGTAACTATATCCATTGCAGTCTGCCTCTCGCTCTTAGAGGCCCTTACATTAACTCCAATGAGATGTTCACAGATGTTACGCGCCGACATAGACCAAAAGAGCCGAGTCAACCGCACTTATAAAACTCTTACATCCGGCTATTCAAACCTCCTCTCTGGATGCCTCAAACGGCCATGGATTGTCCTAGCAGGATCTCTGGTCCTTTTTGCAGGCTCGATTACCGTGGCATCAAAATTGAATCAGGAAATTGTTCCTGCGCAGGATCAGTCAAGATTTGTTGTGCGTATGCAGACACCAGCCGGTTCATCAATTGGTTATACAGACCAAAAGGTCCGTGAATGTGAGGAATTTTTGGCTACAAGACCGGAGGTGGACCGATACTTTGCAATCATCGGCGGATTCGGCGGCGGCGAGGTAGATACAGGCATCATGTTCGTAACCCTCAAACCTCGAACAGAACGGGGCCCAAAACAGTTATCACAGCAGGAGTTTCAGGCTGTCATACGTGCCAGATTCAACTCGATACCGGGCTTTAGTGCATACGACTCGGATCTCTCAATGGTTGGACTCGTTGGTCGCGGAGGACTCTTCCCAATCCAGTTTACAATAACAGGTCAGGACTGGGATGAATTGGCCAAGTACTCCGATCAAATAATGGAAAAAATGAGGGAATCAGGGCTGATGTATAACGTCAACAGCAACTATCTCCTTGGCATGCCGGAGGTGAAGATAATACCTGACCCACAGCGAGCAACTGATCTGGGGGTGAGCAACCTAACCATTGGCAATACGATCAACGCACTAATTGGAGGCATTCGAGTTGCCAAATTTACAGAGGGCAACCATCGACATGATGTCAGAATTCGGCTCATTTCAGATGAGAGGTCAAGACCGGAAGACATAAAGCGGCTCTTTGTCAAAAGTCGTGAAGGCAAGCTGTTGCGCCTCTCAGATGTAGTCCAAGTAAAAGAGGAGGCATCGCTGCAGACCATAACGAGACGCAACCGAGAGCGCGCTATAACTATCCAGTCCAATATAACCGTAGGACACTCTCAAAAAGAAGCAATAACCAAGGCAAATGAGATCACATCCCAAGTCTTGCATTCTGGCTATAGGGCAGAATTCACCGGTTCTTCAAGGCTTTTCCAGCAGGTAGGTTCTTCTTTTCTCTTTGCAAT
>SBBU01000270.1 GCA_005239585.1 Planctomycetaceae bacterium | reverse complement strand
GTTAATCATTTGTGGAACAAGATATGGACTGCTAAAATCATTAATATCTGTCCGACTTGAAACAACTCCAGTTGACAAAAGAACCAGCACAAGAACCAACCACCTCATACTTCCCTCACAAATTACTTTTCCTGTCTGAGTTTTAATTCAATTATAGTTTGTCCCAACTCATGTTTGACAGATCTTTTTTCTTTTTCATAGGCAGTTTTAACAGCGCTAGTAACCTCTTCGAAAAGCTGTTCTTCAATAATGTTCTTTGCATTGGTTCGAATCACTGAAGCAACGTCAGACACTACTCCTGCATTTCTGTCAGATAATCTTTCAAGGAGTTTCCTTATGATTTTTGCAAAGATATTTCCACTGGTCTTCTCTGCTAATTTCCCGAGGGCTCCAACAGCATAAATGCGATTATCTCTTTGCAAGTAGTGTCCCAAGTCATCTAATGCTAACATGTAGAACCAAAGATCATCCTCGGATGGCTCGGCTCTTTCTTGCTTTATAGCTAAAAGCAATTGGATGCTCTCATCAGAATCCAATAAAATTCTCCCAAGTGAGTTCTTTTCAATTTCAAGTTCTTGCTTTTCTTTTAGCCTCTTCGAAATCGTGGAGAGCCACTTGGTCTTTTCAGATGAGGCTAAGGATATGACTAGGGAGGGATCGATTCTGAAAATGCCTTCTGCGTTATGTTTATTAATTAATTCTATAGATTTAATGATTATTTCACACTCTGCTTTTATCTGCTTTCTCTCGTTCATTGCCGATTTTGCCTCTGCATAGGCACCTAACGCAATCAGCTCATGCAGAGATTTGGTTCGTGTCTGCTCGTCCTTGCTTTCTAGTGAGGCAAAGGCCATGGCAATCTTTTCAGTACGTTCTTTTTGTTGGGTATAGAAGAACCAGACGCCGAATAGGAGCAGAACGGCAGCAACTGAAGCCATACTGATGCGAATAAACTTGACGTGTCTGGTTTGATTGTGATAGCTTTCAGCTCTTGCCAAAGTTTTTTTTTGAATATCCTCATAATTCGTGAAAGGAGGTCTGTTTTTAAAAACAGCCTTGAACTTTGTATAGTACTCTAATTCAGCTTTGCAGTTTGAGCAGCTTGATATGTGTTCTCTGACTAGATTTGCTTCTTTAGGGTTAAGCTCGTTATTTATATAGTCAGAAAGCTTTGTTTTATCTTCAAAACACCCCATTAATATTAATAACAGGGGTTGTTTGAAAAACGCTACAACAAATCAGGAAAATTTTCTCTCAACTTGACTAGTGCCCGTGCTAGGCGCGTTCTGACGTGACTCTCTGCCAATCCCAGAACCTCGCCAATCGCTTTAAATGGTAGGTCTTGGAAATAGCGGAGTATGACGATTTCACGATCAACCTCTGAAAGAGAGGTTATTATATTGTGTATTATTTTCGCCTTGGCCTCTGCATCATCAAGGTGTTCCTTGCCTTCAGTGGCTGTGAATTCAGCCATGTCATGGAAAGACTGGGATTTTATGCCTTTCTTCTGCAGGACATTCAGGCATTGATTTCTGGCAATACTGTACATCCATACGACAAATTTTTTCTGAGGCAAATAGGAGCGAGCTGCCTTGTATATTGACAGGAACACATCCTGAGTGATTTCATCTGTCTTGAAATGATCCCTCAGATACATGAATACAAAGTCGTACAGAGACCTGATATGGCGTTTCACTAACAGGTCAAAGGCATCTTTATCACCGGATTTAATAAGTAGCATGAGCTGATCATCTTCGTTTGATTTTCGCGGGTCTGGTGACGGTGTTGGATGACCTTTATTGTCTGGGCACATAATAAGACAAGTAGTTGAGATTGTATTGATTGAACCGATCAAGTCCATCCTTCTTGCAAACACAACTGCTTTAAGATAGATATTAGTCTGGTACGTTATGTTGCCCCGCCCGTGCGGGCGAGGTTCGCTATAGGCGACCTTGAGGAGCGTACAAGGTGTACCGCGATTTTACCAGACAGGTTCTATGAAATTTTTGCAGTTATTGGGTTTTTTGGTCATATTTAATCTGAGCTGTTCTTCATTAGGGTGTCATAAGGCTCAATCAGATCAGAAAAAGTTAAAATTTCATGCGGCGGCAGTTCCTGAGAGACATGCGCTCGATGTGGCGAAGCAAATCTTGATCAAGGGTGGAAATGCAGTTGATGCAGCAATAGCGGTGGGTTTTGCACTTGCAGTCACTCTTCCAGATGCGGGTAACATTGGTGGAGGAGGATTCATGCTTGTGCATTTCGAAGGCGAAAACTATTTCATTGACTATCGTGAAATTGCGCCGGCCAAGGCACACAGGGATATGTATCTTGACGCACAAGGGAATGTTGATTCGAAAAAGTCATTGATCGGTCACTTTGCGTGCGGTGTTCCGGGGACGGTTGCAGGACTTTGGATGGCTCATCAGAAATTTGGAGCTTTGCCGTGGGCAGGGCTGATAGAGCCGGCAATAAAACTTGCGCAGGATGGTTTTGTCGTCGATGAGTACACAGAGAGGGAGGTTAAGAACGCACTGGGTGAGTTTAAGGACCAGACAAATTTCTCACATTATTTCGGCAACGTGAAAAAAGGCGCGGTTTTTAGACAGCCAGAGCTTGCAGAGACACTGAAAAGAATTGTAATCGAAGGTCCCGCCGATTTTTACAAAGGGAGAACTGCCGAGCTTATTGTTGACGAGATGAAGAGAGGCAATGGTTTGATTTC
>SBBU01000162.1 GCA_005239585.1 Planctomycetaceae bacterium | reverse complement strand
GCTCCAACGTATTCCTACCCGCCCTATATCAGGTATTATGATCCACAGCTAAATTGAAATTTCACGTAGTATCAGTGAAAATTTAGCGCAGTAGGATTAAGGAAATAAAGAAAAAGGCCTCCTATGACGAATAGTTGTAAAAACCACCAACAACTAAAAGGAGGCCTGTATGTCTATACCTATCGCCCATCGAAATGTCACACTTGAGGAAATTCGACAAATGCTGAGAGTCACCGCTGGTCGCTCTTAGAGAAATGCTAAGCGATCAGCAGATTATGGAAGCTTGTAAGACTAGTGACCATCGATTTCGTGAGCGAATCTACGGACCAGTTGTGACGGTGTTTCATTTTCTAGCCCAAGCCATAGGGCGTGAGAGTTCTTTCACCGCCACATGGCAGGAATTGTGGACACCGTTGGTTGCCGATTATCCCGAAATGGCACTGGATAGAGCAAACGCATCAGGCTTGACCCATGCCAGAAAGCGACTGCCACGTAAAGTACTTGAAAGTCTGGCTAAGAAAGCTTGTAGCAAGACCCGGAAACTTGCCCACATGGAAGGGATTTAGACTTTGTGCGCTGGACTGCTCCACTGTCTCCATGCCCAGAGAATCCGAGTTGTTCGAGCATTTCGGTGCTCATAAAGCCCGCACCACCGCTGTGCGTTATCCTCTGGCTACTGTTGCGGTTATGTTAAGCGTGGACACCTCATTAATCCTAGATTATACCTATGGGCCTTTTGATCCGGGAGAAGACAAGACATCCCGGTTACTTTTGGAGCATCTTGGCTCAAACGATCTACTTCTTGCTGACCGCAGATTCTCTGGAAGCCCCACATTGGCAAGATTAAAAGCCCGTAGCACTAATTTTGTCATGCGGAAAACCGGACGACTGATCGTGAAAAACCTTCCTGTTATAAAACGCCTTGGCCAAGATGACTTTATCACTGAAATTCCCATGAGCAAACCAGCTAGGCGAATAGATCCCTGGCTGCCTGATAAGGTTCGTATGCGTATCTTCAAAGCCACGTGGAAAACACCCTCCAAAGAGATAGTAACCGAGTGGTTTGTAACATCGCTGGAGAACCCCAAACGGTTTCCTGAGAAATCATTGGCTAATCTTTATCACAAACGCTGGCAGAACGAAACCAGCTACATGGAATTTAAGCAGCATTTTCATGCTGATGTACTTCGGAGTAAAACTGTGGATAACATCTATAAGGAATTTGCTGCACATGTTCTGGCATATCAGCTTGTGCATTTGCTGATATATGAGGCGGCGCAGAAGCACAGCAAGAAAGCTACGCAGATTAGTTTTCTAAATGCCGCTCGTTGGATGATGACCTTTTCTCATCGTATGGGTGCTGCACCGACCTGGAGCTTGCCCTTACTATATCAGCGGCTTTTGGATGCCATTGCGAGTTGTGAGATTGACATTCGTCCAGGTCGAATGGAACCGCGTGCCATCTCCCGTGAATGGAAACATTATCCGCATCTACGAATGTCACGGACCCTCTGGAGAGTAAAACGTTTAGCAGAAGTTGATGCTTAATTCACCGCCATTGGGGACACATCACTTTGTATCTTGCTTGAACTTTCCAAACATTAGGTGTCCCTTGTGAAGCTGCAGGACCACGATATACTGGGGCGTCGTATGACTTGCCAAACACTGGTTTTTCCAGCCATCCCAAATGTTGAGAAATTTGTATCCATCCCGTTTACTGTCAGGTATGTAAAAAATGCCCCCATCCTCCTTCTGTGATTTAAGCAACAAGTCTCTATACGTATCGTTATACTTCTTCCACCAGCCCTTTTCGTCGCCGTAGTAACTTGTTAGGGCCCCCCAGAACAGGTGGTATGAGGGGCCGTCAAGCGAGATGTCGAGTTCATCAAATCTCTTATCCACATACTCTTTTGCCTTCTTGTTCTTTTCGCTTCCACACAGCCCCAATAGCTGCATCACCCATGCGGCGAGCATGGTACGTCCGACGTCCTGCTGTGAGGTCACCACGCTGCAATCAGATCCCTTTCCTCCCTTTGGGATATTTATCTTCTCATTCAGGTAGTTGTATCCGTAACTGCCATCCTCTTTTCCACGCTTTGTATAGAAACCGCGAGCTTTTTCCAATACCTTTTCGTCCACATCGATTCCTACATGCTTGAGAGTCAGGAGTGCGACCAAGGAAGTATTAGTGAAGAACGTGGCGCTCATGCCCTTACCTTTCATAGGACTCCTATAGGCCCAACCACCATCATCGACCTGATCCCTTGTAAGAATATCACGCGCCTTTTCAAGCGTTTTCTTAACCTCAGCAGACTTGTCGGTCTGATAAATGTGGGCTAGAAACATAGTGGCTGGATCTATCTGCCAGGTATTTCCTTCGAGCTGCTTGGTTATTATCTTTATCGTCTCATTAATCTCTTTTTGATGTGGGCCACTCTTGGTCGTTGACCCGCTAGCCAAGAGTGCCAGTCCCTTCATGCCAATGTTGTATATTCGCTCATAGATATTGTCCTTCTCATAGTTGTAAGATACGACAAACTTGAGGGCCTTGGCTACAGCTGCATCGCATGTCTTGCATTCATTCGGACATTTGCTGCTATGTTCGATCTTGTCCTGATTCCTCCCAAAATCTGCTCCTTTAAGCACAACCACAAGGCACAGCATCAGAGAAACTGAAGCTAGTTTAAACATAATTTACCTCCACACAAAAATCTAATAGTTTAGTATGGCTCCTATACAAAAACCCTCAGAGTATGCTATATTTTACGAGGAAACACAGACTTGTCAACAGGTTTTTGACAAATCCATAACCCGCTTCACTTTTTTTTCCTTGGCGGTTTGAACCTGATACGAAGATCAAGACCGTACCCCTTGCGGAGTTCCTCCGTAACCCTAATGTATCTCTCACGAAGCTCTTGAAATGACAGGTCCTTGACCTCTTCTGATATCCGATCTCTGATCTCACGAATTTCTTGTACAGGATCCTTCACTTGTCCCATGAATCTAGTATCCACATCTTGACGCGGAAAATCATCCTGCGTCAAGATCGCTTCACTTGACAAACGAGAAGATGGTGGTGAATGGTTGCTCTGGGATATCTGCGTCCTTGCTTGGCAGTGTAAGATCAATCCTTAGCGCATCGGGGAGGCCCTTCTTCTCCTTGCTGTCCCAGCTGTTCTGCCACTCCTTTCCATCGTAATACTTGAGGTTAAGCCCTACGACCTTGTCGTATATTTCCTGAAGGTGGCCCCCTTTCAACGGCTCGTCGTCGACATTGGTTTGGTGGCGCCTATAAAGGACGTAAAACGATGGATCGCGTTCGTTGCGCTTTAAAATATAGCCTATTTCATTCAGGGTTGAAAATTTGGGTTTGCTTTCCTCTGTGCTTATCGCAAGTGTGGTCGATATAAAATCGATTCTATCAGTGTCTCGCACTGAATCCTGACCATCCACACCGAGAAAGTAGGCCTTGTCATTATCAGGAATTGTCAGAGATTCCAAATCCTGAATTATTTGCACAAGTATCGAGGGGGCAATGGAAGTCGATTCCCATAATTCCTCCATCTTCTGCTGGGCAGTCACAGTTGTAACCAACACAGAATACATAGCTGCTAATATGAGAACAACTATGGATAATGTTATCACAACCTCTAACAGCGTATAACCAGAATTATGTTTTTTAGACATGCCAATACTGCTCAAAATCACCCTATATTTGTTCATTTCGGCCTTGGGAAATAATAATAAACAACAGAACGTTCCAAAATGGGTAGACCTGATTGATCCAGAACAGGAACCGTTATACGCCAGATCTTTTTTATCCTTGGCTCCTTATCCTGCTCCCATTTCTCCGATGTTTCCACCTCTACCTCCTCAACCCTTGCTATTCCCCGTTCTAGGTTGAATTCAAATGGAAGAGATTGATCTTTTTGCTTCTTGAGTTCCACCTCGGACTCGGATGCGGATCTTATTGCCTCCACCCATATCTGCCTCAGATCTCGTGATAATCTTGCCTCTTCTATGATGTCAGTCCTCCTGCCCAACAGGACAACAACTGTAATCCCAATAATGGCAATTGCAAGCATCACCTCTACAAGTGTAAAGCCTTTCCACCCTTGTTGGCAGATTGAACGTTGAGCCTGCATATTATTCATCTTTCAACAGCATCTCCTGATCTTTATATTCTTCATAGTAATAGACAGCCCCTGTGAGCCCGTTAACTTTGATCGATGCCACAGAATCACCCTCCCCTCTTAAATTCACGATATGATACCCTGAGTAGCCGAATGGAGAGAACGTTATCGTATGAATTCCCTTGTCAACCTTTGCCCCCTTTTCAATTGGAAGGATCAAATCTTTAAATTCTATACCATCAGGAAGTTTCTTGTAGAATGCTGATTCATACTCTACCCATTTTTTTTCATCCTTTTCTCTTTCGAAGGGGACCAAAAGCCAGTAATCATTATTCGAGAGATCATATTGGATGTAGACATCCTTGGATAATGAAGCAGCCTTTGCCTTGGCAATTTTTACCATGTCAGCCACCTCTCTCTGCCCTGCCCGAAGACGATATCTTGGGACCATATGATCAATGCTCGTTATAGAGACTGTAAAAAGTAAGCTCAATACAAAAATGACAATTATTAACTCCAGCAATGTAAATCCGTTGGAACATTTGAATCCTTCTGCTTTCATCTTGATATATTCGTGCTGTGCTTTCATACAATACCCTATGGAAAGTGGTGAATTTATTTCTTTCTCGGTGGATAGACGAGATCCTCTGAAAATTCTTCTCCTCCCTCTTTTCCATCTGCAGCGTAGCTTATGACCTCAAACTTTCTCTCATCTATTTTGCGATAATTAAAGTCGTTACCCCAGTCATCCTTGAGGTCGAAGCTCTCCTTGAGATATGGACCATGCCATTTTTTTTCTAATCCGCCCGGCATTACTATAAGATCCTCCAGTTTTTCAGGCAGTTTACTGCAATCAGTCAAATACATCTGAATGTTATCTACAATCTGCGATAGCTTTGCCCTTGTAGTCTCATATTTTGCCTGATCTGTCTTTCCGCTGAGCTGTGTGATTGTTACTGTTGCGAGCAGACCGACAATTACAACAACAATCATTATTTCCAATAGAGTAAAGCCTTTCATATCAATCTCCTTTTAAAATTTACCCATCTGTAATATTGGCAAAAGTATGGAAAGAACAATAAATGTTACAATGCCTGCCATTACAAGGATTAAAAGCGGCTCAAGAAGGGATGTCAACTTTTGGGCCTGTATCTCAAGTTCCTCATCATAGGCCTGCGACATTTTTTTTAGGAGTTTATCCAACTGACCGGACTCTTCGCCCACCGTTATCATATAGCATACCACGGGTGGAAATTCCCTGCTCTCTTTAAATGGTGTTGCGATATCAGTTCCCTCCTGAATGCGGGCGCGCGCCTTTTCAACAACTCTGGCTATAACCTGATTGTTTACGACCTGGGCAACTATTCTAAGAGATTCAACTGCAGGGAGACCGCTTTCAAGAAGCGTGGAAAAAGTCATGCAGAACCTCGATATCGCGGCCTTTCTAAAGAGCGGGCCAAGGATTGGGATTCCAAGCATAAAAGTATCAAACCAGAGCCGTCCCTTTTCTGTACGATATATCCTGCGAAGCATAATAATAAGGACTATTAGACCTATAATCAAAAAGGGCCATGCCTTGCCCAAAAAATCGGATGTCCTAGTAAGCATCAATGTGGGAAGCGGCAGGGCGGCCTTTTGTTTCTCAATCACTGCAACAACTTTTGGGACTACAAATGTTATCAGGAAGAAAACCACCATCGTGGCTATCACTATCATCACAATTGGATAGGTAAGCGCTGCAGAGATGCGGGAATTTATCCTGTGCTGTGAGAGTAAATAGTCTGATATTTTGTACATAACCGCATCGAGATTTCCGCTTGCTTCACCGGCTCTTACCATGTTTATGTACAAATCGCCAAAATAGCCCCTGTGATGAACCAGCGATTCGGAAAAACTCGATCCCTGCGTGACTTTTTCTCTAATGTCAAGGAGAATTGTCTTTAATGTCTTGTCTTCTGCCTGCTCTATCACAGCCGAGAGACACCCGGTAAGAGGGATTCCTGAGCCCAGCATCGTAGCAAGCTGTCTTGTGACCATGGCAAGATCTTGAATATTTCGTCTTTGAAACAAGACAAAGCGGCGTTTAGATTTGGCAAGAGCAGACTCTAAATGTGTTACGAAGAGCTTACGTGTTATCAGCTTTGATCTTGCCTCTTTGGGACTATCCGCATCTATTACCCCCCTGTGTTTGTCTCCTTTGTCGTCTATGGCCTCGTATGTATAAACAGGCATGTTTCAATTTTTTATATAGTGTCCATCTGTGTAACCCGCATCACCTCATTAGGTGTTGTAACTCCATCAACAACTCTTCTGGCCCCATCCATTCTTAGTGTACGCATGCCCCGTTCTATCGCCTTTGTTTTTATCATGCTTGAGTTTGACCTGTTCATAATCAGGTCTCTGGTAGTGTCGTCGATCGACAAAATCTCATAAATAGCAGTCCTGTCATAATAACCGGAATTCAGGCACTTGGGACACCCCTTGCCCACCATTGTAGTTTTGATATCTTTAAGTCCTATCTGGCCAAGTTCATATGTATCTGCATTTGTCTGAACCTTGCAGTTATCACAGAGACGTCTGACAAGTCGTTGGGCGATCACGCCCATCACTGAAGAGGAAACAAGGTAAGGTTCCACCCCAAGATCCAAAAGTCTTGTTACCGCGCCCGGTGCATCATTAGTGTGCAGCGTGCTAAATACAAGGTGACCTGTAAGGGCTGACTGAATTGCAATGCTTGCCGTCTCGATGTCTCGTATCTCTCCAACCATTATCACGTCCGGGTCCTGCCGCACTATAGATCTCAATCCCGTGGCAAATGTTAGTCCCTTTTTGTAGTTCACTTCGATCTGACTGATTCCGGGCAGGTGATACTCGATGGGATCTTCGATTGTAATGATATTCATTTCACCCGTGTTTATCCTCTTGAGTGATGCATAGAGGGTTGTCGTCTTGCCACTTCCTGTAGGACCTGTTACGAGGACAATTCCGTGAGATGCATCGATTAGTTTTTTAACCTGTCTGAGATGGTCAGCCTCATCAAGACCGAGTTCCTCAAGTTCATATAGACGGGCAGATTTATCCAAAAGCCTCATGACGATTCGTTCGCCGTGGATTGTTGGAACGGAGGATATTCGGATGT
>SBBU01000116.1 GCA_005239585.1 Planctomycetaceae bacterium | reverse complement strand
GATACTGGCGCCCCATGGAATGTAGCCAGCTCCAAATTTGCAAGACAAATGGGTCTTAAAGGAAAAAAGCCAAAGCTCAAGTTCAGCTTGGGAGAATTTGAGTTTAATGACATGGTATTCGAGGTTATGGACCCCGGACCATGTAAAGGGCTCAAATGGGACGGGATAATGGGCGGACCACTTTTCGAGCAGTTAGTAATGACAATTGACTATCCAAACAAAAAAACATACATCAGCAAGCCAACCAAAAAGAAAGAGAAGGAAGAATCAGACAAGCAATAAAGCCCCGCACAGCAAGCTGGGTAGTATTCCCTCCTGCGCTGCCGCTTCGGCAGGCAGGTGATGAAGGCGAATAAAAATATCTAAATGAATTGGATGTTCAACAGCATTGCTATTGTCAAATAAACAACAGACCCGAAAAGATCATTGAAAAGAGTTATAGCAGGACCACATGCGATCGCTGGGTCAAGCCCTCGCTTATAAAGTACAATTGGTTGAGCAGCACCGACCAAACTTGTAGCAGAACATCCTGCTACCATTCCTAACAATATAGATATGCCAAGTTTGAATGCAGAGACATGACCCATGTTCAGAAGAATAGCAAATCCACCAGCAACTAAACCACATAGAAAGCCGAGCAGGAATCCCTCTTGAACCCCATTTAACAGGACTTTGACTATGTGTCTCGTTTTCAGGACACCTGTCCCCAACCCTCGAACAACAATCGTAGTAGATTGAAGACCGACGTTGCCGCCCACAGCTATAACAGCCGGTATAAATGCAGAGAGCACAACTGCGTTTTCAATTGTTGATCTGAACAGCGTAGAAATAATAAATGCAACCAAAAGTTCTCCGAAAAGCGTTATCATGAGCCATGGTAGACGCATCTTAATCCTTGTGAAAAATGGCGTCTGAACCGGGTGAATAACCTTTGTACCAGCCATCAAGTGCAGGTCCTCACTTGCCTCATGCTGAACTACGTTGAGGATGTCGTGAAGTGTAATACCTCCGAGCAATCTACCATCTTCAGAGATAACCCCGATGAAATCCCAGTTATTTACTATCGCCTTTTGCGCCACCAGTTCCTGATCCTCAAGAGGGGTAACTGTAGGGATAGTGGTTAAGACTATATCCCTGATACTTTTAGCAGGATCACTAACTGCAAGTCTCTGCATGCTGACCATGCCAACAAGCTTTTCCCCATCAACAACAAACATGCCGTGGAGTTTTTTATCGGCCACCGGTTCAACCATCGCCTTGGCCTCTTGCACAGTCTGTGTCTGTTGAATCTTTAATATCTCAGTGCTCATAATCCCGCCCGCAGTATGTGCGGGGTATTTCATGAGTCCTTCGACTTGCTTTCGGACACCCTCTTTTAATTTTGGTAGAATGGCCGCGCGATCCTCCATTTTGAGATGAAGAACAATGTCTGTCGCCCTGCTTGACGGAAGCTTGCTGAGAACATCCGCACAGAAAGCGGGCGGAACCCGGCGCAATGCAGCGACAAGTGGTGATATGTGCATTCGCATGGCTATTTCACAAGCAACATTTATTGGCAGACATGAAAATACCTTCCCCCTCTCACCCGGTTTTAAATCCTCGAGAAGCGGACTCAAATCTTGAGGCTGTACCACAGCAAGCAATTCACCTACTCGCTCAGGTGTAATTCCCTCTTTGAAGAGTGCTGAGAAGAGACCCTCTTCAGCCATGGTGTTAACTCTTTGAATCCTTGATATGAATTGTGCGAGTCGGAAACGGCATATCGATATTTTCCTGTTTGAATCTCTCGAAGATTCGTTTTCTCAACTCTTCATCGACCTCCAAACTATCCTTGAATTCTCTCACGTAGCATCTCAACACAAAATCCAGAGTGGATTCTCCAAATTCAGCCAACTTTACATCTGGTTTTGGTTCAGGAAGCAAACCCTCAACTTCTGATTGCGCCTTGTTAACAACATCTAGAATCACTGCTTCCACCTTCGCAGGATCTTCTTTGTAGCTTACACCCACTTTGATCCTGATTCCCAAACTTTTATCAGGCATGTGAAAATTTGTTATCGTAGATTGTGTTATCTTTTGATTAGGAATTATTATCATGTTGTTATAAATATTCTTGATTCGAGTTGATCGCCATCCGATATTTATTACATATCCCTCCTCACCGGAATCAAGCTTTATGTAATCGCCCAGCCTAACCGGTCTATCCACCATCACATAAAGGCCGGCAAAAAAATTCGCCAGTGTATCCTGTAACGCAAGGCCCACCGCAAGACTTCCGACCCCCAGTGTAGCCAGGATCGGAGTTATCGATATATTGAGTGAATCCATGATCATGAGCGCTCCGACCACCACGAATACCACCTTTGCAACCATCTTGATTGCAGGTATGGCCGGTCGGACAGACTCTTGGTTCGCCACCCAGACATCCATCAAGGTCAGGACCAGCAATGCTACAGGCCAGAGGACAGAGAGGACAGTTGCGATAACCAAGCCCTTGGAGATGACATTTGAGATCTGCGGCGTCAGATCGAGACTTGAATGCACAATGGCAACTGCCACTACTAGCAACCAGAACGGCAGAAACTTTCGGATGGTTCTTATGAGGACATCCGCCAGGATACTTTTTGTCTTTGCAGCAACGCTGGCGAGATATCGTAGTATCAGTACGTCAACGAGAAAACCGAGAGCTGCCAGTGCTACAAGGAAAAGCGGGATCCCAATCCACGGGTTCAAATAGATTTCAATTCCCAGTAGCCTAGTCATGAAGAATATAGAGTATTATGACGGATACCTATTGTCAAGGATTAGGATTTCAGAGCGATTTTATTATAAATCTTTTCCATCCTTGCAACGTATGTTTCAAGCTGGTATTCCTCTTCTGTTTT
>SBBU01000348.1 GCA_005239585.1 Planctomycetaceae bacterium | reverse complement strand
ACGGTACAAAGAGGTGGATTACAAATGGGGATATGGCAGACATTGCCGTCGTTTGGGCCAGAAAAGATGACGGTGAAATAGATGGTTTCATAGTTGAGGGTGGCTTTAAAGCCAGTGAAATGAAGGGCAAGCTTTCATTAAGGGCATCTGACACTGCAGAGCTTCTTCTTGAAGACTGCGAGGTGCCGGAGGAAATGAAACTCCCCAAGACCGAGGGAATCAAATCTGCGCTCATGTGCCTTAACCAGGCCCGTTATGGCATTGCATGGGGCGCTATAGGGGCGGCGATGGCCTGCTATGAAGAGGCGCTTGAATATTCCAAGACAAGGATCCAATTTGACAAGCCAATCGGTTCCTTCCAGCTTGTTCAGGCAAAACTGGTAGAGATGCTTACAGAGATCACCAAGGCACAGCTTCTTTGCATCCAGATGGGGAGGCTAAAGGAGGCGGGCAAGTCTAACCATGTGCAGGTCTCTCTGGCAAAGAGAAATAATGTCTATCAGGCGCTTTGCATTGCAAGAATGGCGCGCGATATCCTCGGGGCCAGCGGGATACTCGATGAATATCAGAGCATGCGCCATATGTGCAATCTGGAAACCGTCTATACTTATGAGGGTACACATGACATACATACTCTTGTTGTTGGCGAGCATATTACCGGCCTTTCGGCATTTAAATGAGCCCGGCCGTTTGGCCGAAAGTCAGATAAGATTATTCGAGAGTACGTGTTATAAGAGTTGGTGCTCTCCTGAACATCTATCCAAAGGGTTGGATGAACTACAGGAATTCAACTGCGAAATCAGTTTCGATATTGTAAAGAAAGAAGGTTTCTATACGTTTGAAATCAGGGCAAAGACTAATCTCCCGGAAAATGCACTTGTGAAGGTTAGTATTCAATACTATTATCGCGAAGATAGTACTGAGGGATTGGTGGATTACAGTACCAGATATGTACCAGCTAAAGTTCAGGAGGGGAAATTGTCGCTAGAGGCCTACAAGTTTCAGAAAAAACCGTTCTCAGGTAAGTACATGGCAAGAATTGATATAGATGAATCAGAACAGGATGACAAGGATGTCAGGACGAAATTAATGGGTCTCAAGGATGGCAAGCTCTCGTTTAAAAAAGATCGCTCTTTTGGCTCTGACAGCGATTATAGGAAAGAGATCAAGGCGTCAGCCAAGTCGCTTCATATAGACTTTAAGGAGATAAGATTATTCCTTCTTGAGATAAAGGATAAATTTATAAAGTATCAGGCCAAGCCTGATGAAAAGGCCTGGAATGACTTGACGGTGAAAACCAAGGAGAAAATGTCAAAGATAACCGAGGCCAACAAGATCCGTCTTGAATATGGCTTCGACACGGAAAAATATGGTAAAGGGGCAATAAATGAAATGGGAAAGATGCTGACAGAGATAATGCAGATATCAACAGAAGCGCTCAAGGAAAAGGGGGAAAAAGTAACAACCGCGAGGACTAAAATGGACGAGTTCTTGAAATACTATGATATGGAGGTTGAGGCGCTTGGGGTTGATGCCCCTGAACCAGAACTGGTAAAGCCCTTGGTCGATGCCCTCGAAGAACTGGTCAAGTCGCTCTCCGAGGGTAAAGGTGATTCGCATACTCTTAAAGTAAAGGCAACTCATATCCTTGTAAAACTATCAGAATTGGCAACGATGAAGGGTTATTATTACCTTGTGAGGATCCAGGAAACGCTTAATGAGGCATTCGAAGACAAGACAAAAATAGATAAGGTCAAAGAGGCTATAAGTCAATTCAAGTCCTTTGCAGACATCAAATAGAAAATAAAAATTTAAATAGTAAAAAGCAAAAATGAAATTCACAAATCTAAATTTTGAATGATAGAGGCAAAGAACCTTACCAAAGAGTTTCCCGGCACACGTGCAGTTGATGACCTTTCTTTCAACATCGCCAAGGGTGAAATCGTAGGTTTTCTTGGGCCAAACGGGGCAGGCAAGACAACAACGATGAGGATGCTTACGAGTTACTTTGTCCCTACATCGGGCAAAGCAACTGTAGCTGGATATGACACTATACAGGATTCCTTAAAGGTCAGAAAGGCAGTGGGTTATCTCCCCGAGAACAATCCGCTTTATAATGAAATGAGGGTCAAAGAGTACCTTGGTTTCAGGGCAAGATTAAAGGGCGTTGGCAAGGGTTCAGTGGCCAAGGCACTGGAGCTAGTGGGTCTAAATGAATCTGGCAGGATAATCGGGCACCTCTCAAAGGGACAAAAGCAAAGGGTAGGACTTGCAGATGCCATTTTGCATGATCCAGAGGTCCTTATACTTGATGAACCTACATTGGGTCTCGATCCAAATCAGGTGCGTCAGGTGCGAGAGCTCATAAGTAACCTTGCCGGGAGAAAGACGGTGATACTTTCCACACATATCCTGCCGGAGGTTGAGCTCATGTGTAGACGCGTCCTTATTATGAACATGGGAAGACTGGTTGCATCTGGGACAACAGCCGAGATAGCCCGTATGCTTCAGATACCGGGGAGGATAAGAGTCGAAGTGAGGAACGGAGGCCGGGCAGTAAAGGATCAGATCGAAGGACTCACAGAGGTTGAGCGGGTGCTTTGGAAGTCGAAGGGCGATGTCGACACGTATACAGTCGAGACAAGGAATCAAATTGATGCAAGGGAGAGGATTTCATCCATGGCGGCACAGCAAAGATGGATCTTGCTGGAACTTGCAATCGATAGGCTCTCGCTGGAAGAAGCGTTTGCCCGTCTCACTGATGACAAGGGTAAATGATGAAGATTCTTGCGATGGCACGAAAGGAGTTAAAGATATATTTTGCATCTCCTATTGCCTATGTCGTAATGACAAGCTTTTTGCTTGTCAGCGGATTCTTCTTCACGGGCCAGATGGCTAATTATGCAAGACTCTCGGCTCCGGCCGAATTTACAGAGACTCTTCAGGCCATTATGTTTTTGACTGTCCTGATATCACCGCTTGTAACAATGAGGCTTGTAGCGGAGGAGAAGTTCCGAGGCACCATGGAAACACTTTTCACTGCGCCTGTCTCAGAGTTTCAGGTCCTGATGGGAAAGTTCCTTGGGAGCATGGTTTTTTATGCAGTTATTGTCATGCCTACATTTGTATATATTATCCTGATGTCATTCTTCACTTCTCTCGACATGAACGCCGTATGCATGGGTTACATTGGGCTCTTTCTCTTTGCGTCGGCCCTCTTTTCGATCGGGCTCTTGATATCATCCTTGTTCAATTCTCAGGTATCGGCAGGAGTAGTGACACTGATTCTTTCCTTCTTGCTTGTGTCAATTAACGTGGCTTCAGTCTTGGTGGATGAGGGCTCGGCGCTGAAGGTTATACTGACAAGCATCAGCTTCCTAAATAATATCGGTCCATTTTTCTCGGGCAGATTCGATACGAGGCCGCTCATATTTTTCATCACAATTTGCATCGGCGCATTGATTTCAAGCGTCAAGCTAGTCGAGCAGAGGAGGGTGCCGTGAAGGTCGTTAGGGGGACATTTTTCTTTGCCCTGCTTATCTACAATCTGGTAATGGTAAATCTCATCGCACGGGAATTTTTCATCAGGTATGATCTGACATCTGATAAAAAGTACGACCTCTCCCCGCAGACGAGGAATTTCCTCGGAAATCTTAAAAATGAGATCAAAATCTATACTACGCCTCCATTAGGGGGGACTCCGGACGCATCACTGCCAAATGCATGGCAGAAAGTTAGGGAGCTTTTGACGGAGTTTCAGGGATATACTGGTAAGCTTGTTGTACGCGAGCTAAACCCCCTAAAATCAGATTTCATTTCACTGGAGGGAGAACTGCGCGGATTTTTCTCGTTTCCAACAGCAAACACGATTTACATATTTACAGGCAAGGAAAAGGATAAGCAGACCCGGTCTGTGGCTGTAAAGGATTTATATGTCGGGAAGCCTGATACTGGGGCAATACTGGAGTTTATAGGCGAACAACGAATAATGAATGCAATCAATGCGATCGTATCCAAAGAAAAGCTCAAGATTTACTTTACGATCGGCCATGGTGAACTGCTTGTAACGAATGATCAGACATATTACTCATTCAGCGGGGCAAAGGATCTGATCGAGGAGAGTGAAAATGCAACTATTGCCCCGATTGATCTTACTCAGGTCAGGGAGATCCCAAGAGATTGTGATGCACTCTTGATCCTTGGGGCTGCGACTGACTTGAAAGCCGAGGAATTAGAGCCCCTCAGACATTATCTTAAAGGGGGCGGCAGGATCTTTATGTCTCTCCATCCAAACATGAGATTGGATCTTAATCTTTACCGGCTTGTTGAGGGTTGTGGAATTATTATTGATCGCAGGAAAATAACAAGCGGGAGGATGGGGTCAGTGATGGCTGGCATCTTTTCAAATCACAAGATCAACGATGGAATGCAGGGCAAGTCTATTACATTTTCAGAACCTCTAATTGTGCGCAAGCGGCCAGAATTCGCCAATGATCCTGACATTCAGGAGTTATTTTACTGTCAGGCTGGCAATTTTCTGATTGATCCATCAAAGGTTGACGCGGAGCAGTTACGCAATCCCCAGCCGATTGCCGCAGCAGTGAAGCTTGGATCTACCCGGATCGTAGTATGGGGTTCAAGTTACCCCATTACTAATATGGAGATTGTAAAGGATCCCTTGATAGTTGATTACTTTGCCAATACCATTCGATGGCTCTGTTCCAAGGAAGATAGGATATTTGCGCCGGCAAAGATATTCAAGAGGAGTCCGTTAAAGCTGACTGAACAGGACATGAGCTTTCTTCTCATCATATGCCTCGGTGTTATCCCCGGCTCAGGCGTCCTGCTTGGGATAATTGTCTGGTTTCTCAGGAGAAAATGAAGCGCATAAATCTATTCTTATTGCTCACAGCCGTAGCGCTTACTATTTTTTTCTTTGGCGTAAAACCTCTTTTGAAAACTACACTGCCGGATGACCTATACAGACGTCTCATAGAGTTTTCTGACAATGAAAAATTGGTCAAGGTAGAAATCACAAGATCAGACCAACAGATT
>SBBU01000038.1 GCA_005239585.1 Planctomycetaceae bacterium | reverse complement strand
GCTCATACCACACCGCTTTCTCTGACGTGAAATGATATCGAAAGAAAGCAAAACATGAATCCTCCTTCCTGAAGTTGCTTTTATAATTGAGCACAGAATCACCCTTCATAACATCCCCGAATTCGACCGAGCTTGTATGATTCGAGTATGAACGTGTAGTACTCAAACCTTCCACGCTATATGAACCTTCTGCCAGGCAATTAACCGAATCACCCAATGAATATATTTTGACCTCGTATGAGCCTATCTCCCAGCCGCTCTCTTTTCGATACCAAATATAGTTCCATGAAGAATTCTGGTTTATGCTATAATACTTCATCACTAGGAGGTCGTAATCCTCTTTCCTTCTCCACTTTACTAGTACTTTTTGATGCCTTGAAATCTTACCCTGGTTAGAAAAGCAGGCGTATATTCTAAGATCATGGGTGTGAAATATCCCAGTCTCTTCAACGGGATCATTGCCGGACCTGACGGAGGAAGAAAAAACAATCTTTTCCCTGGTAGTTTGTTCGCTCGTCTTTTCATCAAAGGCGACCCTTAAGAGCTCCTTTGCCAGTCTTCTGATGTCCACTTGGGGCATGTCTTCTGGTCTTATGTTTACAAAGTTTATAAGGAATGTCTCAAGTTCCTTTTCACCCATTCGATCTATGAAGTGCATAGCCATCTGGTTTGTGATGGCAGTATTTTTGACCTGACCCTCTTTCGAGGGCAATCCGTTTCTCACCGGCAACTCACTTGAAGAACTGCCCTTTTCATTGGATGCTTTGAATTCCCTTTCTACTTGTTTCTGATGGAAGGCCTGCGTGTTATCTTGCAGGCTCTCGGTGTCGCTGTTTGCCGACAATTTAGTTAGGACGACACCCACAATTGCGCCAAACAAAAATATGGGGATGTATTTAAGCATGGATCTACTATCCATACAATTCCCTATGACAGTATCGCGTATCGTCTTTCATTAGAATGTGTTGCAGGCTAGTCTTGGCCTGTCTTTACACTCGGGCTCCACACTGGATAGGAATACTCCCCACCCTCTTTTGACGCAACCAACCGTTTGACATTTGCGCCATCAGCATCCATTACAAAAATTCCCCACACTCCGTCGTGCCTTGACATGAAGGCAATCTCTTTTCCAGAAGGACTGAAACTTGGTCGAGAATCGACGATAACCATTGTCTTGACTAGCCGCTTCGGATTGCTGCCATCAACATCTATCACCCATATTCCTGATTGATCTGCGACACTGGTAGGATTTTGGCGGGCAAAAATAATTTTGTTGCCATCTGGACTGAAGCAGGGAGAAAAATCCATCCACGATTTTTTGTATTCAGTTAACTGTTTAAAGTACGTACCCTGAACACCCATGACACAGATTCCAGGATTTTCTTCTTTGGGTACTCCAAGATAGGCAATTTTCATCCCATCAGGACTGAAGCAAATGGCGGAGAAATAGGCCTTGTCTGTCAGTTTCCTTAGATTTCCACCATCTGAATCCATAACATACAGGATCCATGCCTGGTTTTTGGGATCCTTCTTGCGTGAAAGAAACGCGATTTGCTTGCTGTCCGGACTGAATGTCGGGAATGCGATCCTACCAAGTTCAATATTACTCTTGAAATCTTTTTGAGTCTTCCCATTCAAATCCATGATGGTGATAGGCCCCGGTTCAGCAGATACGTAGATGATTTTCTTTCCATCGGGAGACCACGTAGGATAGCCTGGGTAGGAGATCGTCGTCAGTTTCTTCTTCTCTGTGCCGTCAGGTTTCATTATCCATACCTCATAGCCACCAGGTTGCTGTGAGCCAGTTCCAGCCACGTAAACGATTTTCTCACCCCTATTCTTATATGCTCCGAGTATCGATTTCAGGCGCTCACTCAGGTCAGGATCAGCATTTTTCAGTGATTGGGTGACAAAGGTCGCCCTGGCCTCATTATTTACGAATTGCCCCAGTTCTTGCTGGGCTTTTTCACGCACCTGGGGGTCATCATTGCCAAGTCGGCTTAAGAGCTCTTCGAGCTTTTTTCGATCCTTTTCCTCAAGTTTTTGTGGTTCCTGGGCTGATAAAGCATATACAGTGTCGCCGTCACTCGCCTTGAGGGTTGCCACGTTGTTTTGCAGCTCGACGAGGCCTGAAATGACAAATAGTGTGACCATCATTTCTTTCATGGTATTTCCTCCAAATTCTAATTTAAATTTTGTCCCAAGTACACGGACCTGGGCGACAGCGGTTTTTACGGTAAATCCATCAACTTTTTTTACATCGAATGTGGCTGAACCATTATTAAGGTTAAGCGCGGTTGGTTTTTCAACTTTTATCTCGGTATTCTGCGAAAGTCTAATGCGATGCCCCCCTGCTAGTTCAATTTCGCCCTCTTCACCCTTGGCCGTCTTCGCGAAGCCGTTCTCAATATGAACCTTGCCTGACAGGACCTTTATCGATTCCAGGTTCGAGGGGGCTAAAGTTAACCAGATTATAATAGAAAGAAGGATTACTGCGGCTGCGCCAGATAATCCTATCACCAAAGCAACCGAGTTTCGTTTGGTAGTTGCTCCCTCCGCTCGCCCCCCTCGGGTTGAACGTCGGTCAAACGCGGGTTGTGGGGCAAGTGAAACGGCATTGATCGCCTTGATGATCTGGGGTGAATAGTCTTTGGATGGCTGGACATTGCTAGCAATGACTAGATCGTTCTCCCCGAGTGTCTTGAGCAGGTTGCTGCATGCAGAGCAGGTGCTGACATGGGACAGCAGCTCCCTCTTATCGGTTTCTACTAGTTCTTTATCGAGATAATATGAGATCCATATTTCGGCATCCTTACAGTTCATAATGCTTCCTCCCTTTCAATCTCTTCCTTGATTTTCTTACGGACGCGGCAGAGTTTCTCGCCGACGCCGCTCACGGTCATGTCCAAGACGCTTGCAATCTTCTTATATGACATACCTTGCTGGTAGCGGAGATAAACAATCCTTCGTTCATACGAATCGAGATTATCGATTGCTTTCTTGGCTAGTAACTGGCGTTCTAGCAGGTCCTCCAAGGGCATGACTGTATCTTCTCTGAGCAAGGTTTGTGGCCTACGCTTGCGAATCCACTCCATCGCCGTGTTCCGGGCTATGCCAGCAAGCCAAGCCCTGACCTTAAGCGGCTCCCTGAGCCCATTCAATGACATGTATGCCCGCAAGTAGGTCTCCTGGATTATATCCTCTGTAGCCGAGTTATCCTGAACGTGGGTATATATTACCCTACAAACCATCTCCTGAGTCTCCTTTACAAGCTGCTCGAAAGCTGCCTTGTTGCCCAACTTTAGCTCCTTAAACCACTCGTGGGAACTCATTTCGTTCCCTAAAATAGAGTGATTGAATGTCGTAATTTATTAGAGTGAACTTTGAATAATTTGTACTCGAGGAAACCGGACCGTCGGTGTATTTCCATTACGTTTAAATTGGATTTTCTTGATGAATTGTCTCGATACCCTGCAAAGATGTCAAACTCAACCTGTGGGAAAAACTGTGCTCCTCTTAATCAATCACGGAAAGTTTGATCTTAATTCGTTTTTTGTTGCGTAATATCTCGAGTTCCACTTCTTTGCCCGGTTCAAGGGTGAGTCTGAACCATGTCTGAAAGTGCATTTCACTCTTGAAATCGGACTTGGCGTTGGCTGAAAGAATAATGTCGCCTCGCGTAATGCCAGCTTTTGTTGCGTTGTGACCAAACTTGGCGCCATCGCCCCAATCAACGATGTAATTGACCATGAAAGCAAATGTATTTTCATCTAGGCCATGCCTTTTCAGCTCGTCAGTATTAAGCTTGGGCCCGCCAAATCCCGGCTGGGGTTTTAAACCCCACATGTATGCGCGCCATGAGACAAGAAAAGGGTCGCCGATTTTCCATCCGCTTCCAAGTTTGATCGTTGCTTTCTTGCGTTCTTTATTGCGCTCATATTCAATGGTGATGCCAGTTTCATCCGGAGATGCGATTTCCAAGGCCCATTGAATATCAGTTACCGTTCGAACATGAACATTATTTATATTTATGATACGATCTCCCTCTTTTAATCCGGCGTTTTGAGCAGTGGAATCCTTTGTCACCTCTTTTACAACTGTCTGATCTTTTGGATCTATTTTTAATCCTATTTGATCAGGGAGCGGCCACTTGAATATTTCCTCTTTTTTCCAGCGTTTTTCCTCCTGAGCCATCTCACGCTCTGCCTCATAGACCATGTGGCAGTGTATGCATTCCATCTTGTGCTTCTTTAGCTTTCGGGCCATTGCCGGGATCTCTTCCACTAGTTTTGGCTTCACTTGAGGCGGCGAAGGTTTCTTTTTGTTTTCCCCGTGTGTGAGGAGTGCGTCTTTCATGAGTTTTATTAGCGAATCAATGGATATGTATGTCATTGCTGATTTTGCATCGCGGCCTCCATAGCGATGATATATAGTGCCATTAGCATTCATCAGAAGAATGGCAAAAGTGAGGTCATAATCAAATTTGAACATGTTGATATCAACACCTTTCATGTTGAGTATGCGCAAACAGACATAGTTCTTTGCAGCCTCGATGAACTCTTTTGTTGGTCGGACAACCTGTCCGTCAAAGGACTTGCAGTCCGCTCAGGGCTCTCACCTAAACACCACTAAAAGGGGTTTTCCTTCCTTCTCTGCAAGTTTGCGTGCTGAATCGATGTCTGTGAGCCATTTAAATTCTTCCTGGTGAACTTGCCCTATAACAGAGATTGTAATGAAACTTGAGATTGTAAGGAGGTATGTGAATATTCTTCTTGTCTTCATTGTGAGATCAACTCCTTTGATACTAATTTACTGTT
>SBBU01000226.1 GCA_005239585.1 Planctomycetaceae bacterium | reverse complement strand
TTTGTCACTTAGCTTTTTTCCTTAGATTGGTATAAAACAGAACACTGCCTGAACAAATACTGCTTGATTCCTTCAAAAGAAATAGCCACTTTTACTATACCGTTAGCGGTATGAGAGTTGTTTCATTTCCAAGGTGATTCCATTAGCGTAAAAAACACTTAACGATACCGAAGGCAAAGTCACTACGCAACTTCAAATGACAAACTGAAAACTATCTAGTGCAGATTGCGTATTAAAGTAAGACTAACAACCGTATGTTAGAATTTATAGCAATCTCAAGAACTTGCGTATGACCCATTCGCTTGTAATAAGCAAGGCGAACAAGAGATAAAAGAGCGGGGCATCCCATAATTCGTCCTGCCTTACAGTTTTAAGCTTCTCAGCTATAGTTCCAAAGTCGTTGTGTAAATCTTTAAGATTAGGAGAATCTATCCTGTAGAACTTTCCATCTGATCCTTTCGCAATGTCCTTTAACATTTCCTCATCAAGGATAGGGTGTTCTTCCTCTCTAGCAGGCTGGCTAACATGAAATTTATCAATTGCCTTGTCAGGCTTGTTCGGATACTCGATCTCTATTCTAAACGGTTCTTTTTCTGTAATTTTTTTCGGTTTATATTGACCGCGGAAAATCACCTTGTCATCCTTGTCTTGTTCAAGTGTAACTCTTTCCTTTTCCACCTCTTCCTTACCCGGCACGTAAATAAATGCATCCCATTCTTTTTCATCGCGGGGTCCAATGATCGATTCATTGTAGATCTTTGCGGTTATCTTTACCTCTTCCCCCATCAGATACTTTTCTTTATCAAGTTCTATAGTTATCCTCTTACCGCTAAGGGTATTTTTGCCCTGCTGCACCCAGTCCATTGCCCTGCCCCAGAATGGATAAAACCAGGGGGCATCGCCCTTGAGTTTACGCCAGCGCCATGTCTCATCAGTTGCCATGAAGAGAACTCTTCCTAATCCGGCGCGTCCATAGAGTATCAATGGAAGCGGACTTGCATGGTCCATAGCTCTTCCTTTTACACTAACAAGTACGCCCGCGGTAGGTTTCAGATCCTTTTTGTCTTTGATAATAGATCTGTACCAAAATATTGAGGGGATGTCCTTTTCCCACATTTTCCTTGTATACTCTTTGATCTCTTCTTCAGTCGAATTTGGTTTCTTTGGGTCCACATCCCTTGTTATTGGATGATCAAGCGCCTCTGGTTCGAGCTGATACTTTATCTCTCTATCAAATGGTCCGGGTGAAACTGAAGGACTAGATTCTAAGCTAAATGGAAGAAGCTCCTCGAGCGGAGTTCCTTTAAATTCCCTTGGATTAGCCTTATCACCAGCTATAAAAATGACTCCTCTGCCGTGGTCAACAGCAAATTTCTTTATCATTTCGAGCACTTCTGGATTTGACATGTGGCGGGATAGCCTATCGCGAGTGGGGTGTATATCGCCTATTATAAGCACGTCAAAATCAAGCAAGTCCTCCATCTTATCAGGGAAGTATCTAATCTCCTTTCCTTCGCTTTGAGGCTTTGGCTGCGGCCAATCAGGATCTGCGCTGAGCAAAAGTCCCCAACCAAGTCGTCCTCTATTATCTCTTACAAGGGCGTTCATAAGGAAGTGAAACTCAAATCTAGGCTGTGACTCGACGTAAAGTATCCTGTACTTGTCATCGCTAACCCTAAGCCTGTGAATAACGAAATTGTTTTTAGTAGATAATTCTCCCTCTTTCGACTCCAATAATACTATGAGGTCAAAAGTCCCCTGATCCTTAGGCGCATATTCAAACCTTTTAACATCGATCTTTTCAGCACTCGATAGATCCATTGTCTCTGTCTTTATCGTCCTGCTGCCTGCTTCAGAAATTAATTTGAATACATCCGAATAGTTCTTAGGCGGTTCATGATCGATTTCACCATCAGGGACTTTGCGTTCTACATAGTGCATAACAGTCTGTTCTCTGTCAAAGCCTTTGGAGGATAAACGGATCTTAAATCCAAGCTTGTCCTGTTTAGTTATATTTCTTACTGGACTCTCCTGGAACTTGGCCTCAATATCCTTGGGTGACTGTGGAAAGCCGGGCATAATAACAGCAATTGGAAACCCTCGCTGCTTGCAGAAATTCTTTGCAACGTCCACAGGATCGCGTCCAGTATTATTTCTCCCATCTGAAACCAAAATTACGCCGGCTATCTCTGCACCTTTTTCTTTATTGATGACCGTCATTATTGAATCACCTATTGCAGTCTCATCCCCAAAAGTTTTGATATCTCCTATCTTTTCCCTCTCTACTTTCTCTGGTAGTCTGGAAAATTCATGAACTGATACTCTAAGCTTTTTTTCCTCGAGTCTCTTGATAACATCCAAGGCAGTGCTATTGAGCAAACCTTTCGATATATCTAACCTAGTTGTTTTTTTAGGGTCTTTTCCAGAGAATTTTTGAACTATATCTTGTTGCTCCGCCTTGAGAGGAAAATCGATATTCTCCATTGATTTTGAATTATCCACAAGGACAATCACCGCAGTATCGCGGTCAAGCTCAATTTTAACCCTTAAAACTGGACCAAAGATCATGAGAAGTATGAGCACGATGATCATGCCCCTAACAGTTGTCAAAATAGCCTTAGGAACTGCACCAACATCTGCCCTCTCCCTGCGATATATTGCGTAGAAAATGATAAAGACAGCTGGTACTATGAATAATACAAAGAGCCATATCGGCGGAAAATTAAGAAAATCTACCTCAGGCTTGCCCTCTGTTATCCTTTCAACACCCAGCAGTTTACTCAGCCAATCATCCATATAATACTCCTCTTATTCCTTGCCTCTACCGAATAACCATGCCATTACGGATTCCAAGAGCAAAAATCCGAGGAGGAGGTAAAGCACGTACTTCCAAATGTGGCTCTGAGATGTAATATCTTTTTCCTTGCCCTTTTCATCCTCAACAACTTCAATTTCAGCGCCCCGGAATTCTGCCCTAAACTCCTCCTTGGTCATCTTCTCCAGATTTGATTCAGCTTTTTCAGGAGATGCCATGTCTATATTCAAATTCACGGAAAAGTAACTAATAGGTGCTTCACCATGCCCGGCATCGGGCGGATAAGTAAGATCGTAGATCCCTGCTCTCTTTATTCCCTGTGTTACAGGAACAGAATCCTGTTTGCTCTTATCCTCTTCCTTTTTATCCTTATCGGATTTTGGTTTTTCCGGCGGCTTGGGAGGATAGAAAAGCTTTAGATACATATCATCAGGACCAACCGGCTCTGGAGTAATTATAAATCTGTCGGTTGGAGACTCTTCCTTTAATGAATGCTGCTTGTGAGTCAAATAATACTCGTTCTTTGTCCACTTCATACTAAAAGGCATTGAATACTCTATCGTCTGCCCCACATTGATGTTTATTTTCTTTAAAGGCCTTGCAGCCAAGTGCCTAATTATCTCCTCACTCAGAGGGAGGTATGGAAGTTTACCCGGCCATCCATTGTTCCATTCATCATCCCATGTGCTTGTATATAGCATTACTTTTCCACTGCCGATCTTCTTTTCAACAAGGGCTGGATTGTTCGTTATATCGTCAAACTTCATTAACACCTTTGTTTCTTCTTCATTAAATTTTTCAGTCTCCATCTTGAAAAACTGGAAGAAAATGAGACGCTGCGAGAGCAGAGGATTCTCTGGCATATGCTTGAATGGAGCAAATAT
>SBBU01000236.1 GCA_005239585.1 Planctomycetaceae bacterium | reverse complement strand
GTGCTCTCCTGCTTGCTCTGTGGCCTCCTTCAATGAGTGTATGTAAGTTGCATAATCACAATAAGTTACGGCACAAAAAAGTGTTGACAAGCGAGATATCAAAGTATGGCAGTTTATTTCAATTAAACTATTCACATTAGCCATCCGCTAATATAAATGAGAGAGCGCGATGAGGAAAATTGTTCTGTTTCTGGCAAAGGCCCTTGCGCTTCTGCTAATAGCGCTGTGGTTTATAGATCCAAAGATACAGGTAAGGGCAAAAAACAGATGCACAATACACCTAGTAGATGTCTCTAAAAGCATCCTCAAGCCGCATACTGATACTGTCAAGGCAATCAACTACCTTGTGCAAAATTCAGACCAAGGCGATCTTCACGGGGTCTTTGCCTTTGCAAAAGGCCTAAAGCAGATCAGTGAAATCTCATCGCGGCCAGTCATTGAACAGATACGCCCCAGTTTAGATCAAGGTGATTCCGACCTGCTCTCTGCCATTCAGACTCTCTCTTTGCTTTATCCGGATGGCTTTTCACGCCAACTTATAATTTATTCCGACGGTAATGTGAATGATCTTGAGAATATCTCTGCGTTGTCTGAGAAAAACAGGATATCTGTTTCATTATTTCCAACGGGCCTTTGGAAACCGGCAGATGTTAGAATAGTCTCAGTTGACTGCCCAAGGTTTGTGGATGAGAATGCCAAGGCAGTAGCACAGGTGAACATGTGGTCAAATGTAGAAAAAAAGGTTACAGTTAGACTTTCATCTGCTGATCGGCAGGATTCAAAAGAGATTTCTCTCGTTGCAGACACTATGAGCAGTGTTCAATTTGAAATCGGCCCTGTTAATTACACGCATAGGATTTTCAAAGCAGAGGTGGCTGAACACGATGACTGTGTCCAGAATAACGTCTTTGAATTTGCAATTTATAGAAAGACTGCCAAACTTGATATGGTGATAGTTACGGGGTTTCAGAAATCCCCGATTTACAATCTACTGAAAGGGATTGCGGCATACAGTATTAGAGTTCAAAGAGATCTAAAGCCGGAAGAGCTGGCGAATGTTGCGGTCGTGGTACTTGAAAATTGCGAGATAAAAAAGGAATTTGATATGCCCCTTGCCTCTTTTGTGAGATCGGGTGGCGGATTATTGATCTTGGGTGGTGATAAAAGTTATGGCTTGGGAAATATGTATCAAACAGAGGTCGAAAAAATAAGCCCACTCCACGCATGTCCGGATGAACGAGAGACGATTGTCTTTGCACTAGACAAGTCGGGCAGTATGAATCAACCGATTACAATGACCTCAACTAGAAAAAAGATTGATTTTGCCATAGATGCTATTCGTCAATCTTTGGCTGCTCTACACAGGAGTGACTACGTTGGAGTTATTGCATTCGATTCCGTAACGAGAGTATTATCCGATCTCGTTACAGGAGATAACATTCCAGAACTAAAAGTAACGGCAAATGGCAGCACAAATATAATTCCAGCCATAGATAAAGCACTGGATATGCTGTCGAGTGTAGCCGTTACATCCAGAAGGCATATTATTTTGATAACGGACGGCGAAAGCGAGGAAGAAAAGGAACTTTTTGATCAAATGGGAAAGAAGACAAGAGAGAAAGGAGTTAGACTCTCGATTATTTCTACGCAGAAAGATAAATTTGGGAAACTTGGGATGTTAGGCGGTAGTCTTCATGAGACCCTTGAATTCACAAAGATAGAAAAGTTGATAAAGGATATAGTGGCGAGTAGCAAGGAGCTGTATGTAAGGAGCGTGGAGTTGAAACCAAGCAGCCATAATCTTATGAATGGAATAAAACTCCCTCAGAAGATAGGGTGTGTAAATCGCACATCTCCTAAAAAGACTAGTCATGTGATTTTAGACTCGGAGCAGGGCCCTATTTGCGCCTTTTGGGAGGTGGAGAGTGGCAAGGCGATGGCGGCTACGTACAGTCTGCAGAAGGGCTGGGGGGAGGAGCTCGCAGTTTCCGAGGATTTTGGCAGGTTCATATCCAGAGCTATCCAATTTGTAAAGGCGAATGAGAGAAGGGTTTTAAATGCCCAGATTTATCGGGGGATGCTTCTACTTTCAGGCGAAGGATTACCGGGAGAATTGGCGCAGTGTAATGGCACCCTGACAAATTCAAAGACAGGAGAGAGTACGGCCGCTGTTTTCTCTAGAGATGGCCTTTACACGCTTACTACCGGTGTGAACCTGACAGAGGGAGTTTATTATGTAATTGCAGGGGGATGGATCTCTACATTTTCAGTACCTTACAGTTCAGAATATAAAAAGACAGGCATAGATCTAAAGGCTCTTTCTCGACTAGGAAGTGTAGTGCTTGATCTTGAGAAAGCCAAGCCGTCAACGGAAGAGGGGGTTACATCCGCTCGCACCTTATTGCTGCTTGGGGCCTTGTTTTTCTTCCTTGCGGACCTCGTTATAAGTGCACTGTGGAAGTAAAAAGTTATCAAATCTCGTCATAATATTAGTAGTTTTAAGGGGAGGTAAAAATGATAACATCGATAACGACTATCGTGCTTCTCTCTGCACTAGCGTGTGATGAGATTACTTTGAAATCCGGTGGAAAGATAGAAGGGATAGTAAAAGAAGATGGTGAAATTATCCGAGTGGAGACATATGCAGGTTTAATTTCTTTTCAACGAAGCGAAGTGGTGTCCATTGACCGCTCTAAACCCGCTAAAATTCAGATTTATTATGAAAAATGTAACGCTATAAAGGAGTCCAAGAACGCCGAAGATTTTTATCAGCTTGCCAAGTGGGTAAAGGAGAACAACCTGATGAAATTCCATAAAGAGCTCCTCGAAAAGACCATAGAATTTAACACTGACCATGAATTTGCCCGAAGGCAGCTCGGTTATGAGCTTTATAAAGGCAAGTGGCATACAAAGCAGGAAATCATGATGGACAAGGGTTTTGTGTTATTTGATGGTACATGGATGACCGAGTCCGAAAAAGAGCTCAGGACGATGGCTTTAAAAAAGAAGGAGGCTAGGGTCAACGAAACAAAACAGGAGCAGCTTTTTGTTGATGATCAAGAGAAACAGCCAAAAGATCAGCCTGACAAGAAATTGCCGCCTCCACCCCAGCAAAGACAGATTATCGATCTGTATCTGTATGATTATGCAAAGATGAGCCATCTATGGTATGATGAGTACCTATATATGGCATCGCGATCATACTGGTGGTGGCTAAGTGGTGCCTATACTCTGTATGTTGCATATCCAGCTTACTGCGCACCAGTAACAAGTTGTTCACCTTGTCCATCATATTGTAGTCCGAGTATGCTTTTTGTTCCCCGTTCAAGCGGTTGGTTGGGGTACAGATAAGGCAAATGTAATTTTTTCAGTCCCTTCCAGTACCCGTGTGATCGACTCTCAGGAGATTTCAATATGTTAAAGGTAGATCGCTTATTTTTACGTGATTCGTTTGAGAGGGCAGTGAAAAAGTATAAGGATAGCGTTGTCGAAATCGGACTATGGAAGTCAGAAGAAATATTTTTTCAAAAGCACGTGCCAAGAAACACAAAGATTCTCGATATCGGCTGTGGTGCAGGCAGAACGACATTTGGCCTACAAAGGATTGGTTATAGAGATATTGTCGGATTGGATCTTTCAACAGGGATGGTAAGGGCAGCAAGGGGTCTCGGACAGCAATTTAAGATAAATGTGCATTTTCAAGCAGGGGATGCATGTTCACTGGCGTTTCAGGCGGACAGGTTTGGGGCCTGCCTCTTTTCGTTTAATGGAATTATGCAGATCCCGAGGAAAGAGAACAGAATGAAAGCAATGGCTGAGATTAAAAGAGTGCTTGTTCCTAACGGAGTTTTTATATTTACTACTCATGATCGTGAGATTAGAAGATTTCAGTCATTCTGGTTAGAGGAGAGTAAAAGATGGAGAGACGGTGAGCAAGATAAACAAGTCTTTGAATTTGGAGACAGGATAATTGAGGGGGATGAAAGGTCCATGTTTATTCATTTTCCAGATCGTCAGGAAGTAATTGAAACCTCTCTACAGTAGGACTAGAGCCTATTGAGGACCTGATGAGATCTGACATTGCAACAGAGACGGAGCGAGTAGAGGAATTTAGCATAGAGTGTAGATTCTGGGCTGCTGCAAAAAAAAACTAACTGACTTTACAAGATAGCAGGCTGTAGATATATTCATCTTGATGTCAGATCTGGAGACACTTGTCACGCTCAATCTCTCTGGTGTAATTGGGCAAGCACGGTATCAGCAGCTTTGTGAAAAGTTTGGAGACATAAAAGGGATCAAGTCGGCATCAGAGAAGGAAATCGCTGGTATAGATGGGTTCGGTTCAATACTTGCTGCAAAGTTAAAAAGGGCCCTGTCTAATGATGATACATCGAGAGAACTCAAGCTTGCCGAAAAGACCGGGGTAAAAATTATTCCGTTTACAAGCGATGAGTATCCCCCACAGTTAAAGTTCTCGTACGAAGCCCCTCTTGTGTTATATGTAAAAGGGAATATTAATTTAGCAAGGACGAGATCAATTGCAATAGTCGGATCGAGGCACGCGTCGAGCTATGGTAAGAAGATGGCACATGGTCTTTCATATGAGCTTGCGGGGCTAGGGTTTTGCATTGTAAGCGGGCTTGCCAGGGGAATTGACACAGAGGCGCACTTGGCAGCATTGAAAGCCAAGGGGCGTACAATAGCGGTCATGGGGAGTGGTGTCGGGGAAATATATCCCCCAGAGAATAAAAAACTGTCCGAAGAGATCTCGCAAAGTGGAGCTTTAATATCTGAATTTCCAATCGGTTCGGAGGCTACTAAGACCAACTTTCCGCGTAGAAATAGAATCGTTTCTGCGCTTTCGCTTGGAACAGTTGTTGTCGAGGGTTCTTTAACGAGCGGTGCGTTAATTACCGCAGGGTTTGCTTTAGAGCAGGGCAGGGAGGTATTTGCAGTGCCAGGGCCTGTTGCAAATCCGATGAGCAGGGGCCCTCACGCCCTCATAAAGCAGGGCGCGAAACTCGTGGAAGATGTCTTTGACATTCTTGAAGAGATCGCGCCAGATTACAAGGAGGTGATGAGTCCTCTAGAGAGGCAGATATTGAGCACTTTATCAGGTGAGCCAATAGGACTCTCACGTCTCCAGCAAAAGACCAGAATAATGCCCAACGTTTTGGCCAAGGGTCTCGGAAAGCTCTTGCAGAAAGGGGTTATTTCATTAGGGAATAAGGGTTACTACTTAAGATCCAAGATCTGAATCTCTTTCCCTTTAGACTTGACAAATCTTGACTTTTTACAGTTGCCATTTTGCTCTTTATGATCCTCATCTTTAATACTGCGCTCTCGATTGCACTTGGGGCAGAAGAATGAACGTCCATGTATGTGCTCGTCGGATACCTCTTTGTTGCACTCAAAGCAGAACCATGTACGCACTATGCAATTGTGGCCGACTCCAACATCAACTTTACATTTGTTACAGTAAGCGTCTATATTAAAACCACATTGATGGTTCTTGTTAGAGAACTCGTATACTCCACCCCTTTTTTCCCCACAGAATTTACAGATAGATGTATTTCCGCAGTCGTGGTCTTTACCAGCCTCGCGATTACATAATGTGCAGTAAGAGGTTTTGGTGCACACATGGCCGCTTCCACGATCTTTATTACAAATATCGCACAGGGAGGTGTAACCACAAACATGTCCGTTTCCCGCCTTTACATTACATTTTTGGCATGTAGTATCTTTCACGACCTTTTCTTCAAATTTAAGACTTGCTTCAGATTCTTTTGCACAGCCAGACAGGCAGGCAACAACCGTCATCAGTATTAGTGCCAGGTTCTTACACATATCGCTCTAAGATTTTTTTAATCTTTTCCATACTGGAAAGCAATTTTTCTTGTGTATGAGCCTCCATGGTAAGTCTTAAAAAGGGTTCTGTGTTTGATGGTCTTAAATTAAACCAGAAATCACCACATTCGATAGTTATTCCATCTAAAGTTTCCTCTTTTGCTCCATGAAATTCTTTTCTAATCGATTCGATAGCAGATTCTTTGGATTTAATCGTAAAGTTTATCTCGCCTGAATGATGGTATCGTCTAAGCCCTTGGGTAATTGTAGCAAGCGGGATATTCTCTGAGCATAGGTACGATGCAAAGGCTGCGAATGCTATGATTCCAGAGTCGGCAAAGTAATTATCGCGGAAATAATAATGCGCTGAAAACTCACCGCCTAACTTTGCGTTGAGAGCCCTCATTGTTTTCTTGATAAAAGCGTGTCCTACTCTCTCCTTCACGGGGTTGCCACCCATGACTCGGATTTCTTCTGGAAGCGCCTTTCCTGATCTTACATCGTAAATAACAGTCTCCTTCTTTACACCTATGCTTCTTGCTAGGAGGATTGTTACGGTGTCCCCCCATATTCTTTTTCCATCTGGCTCGAAGAACATTACTCTGTCGCCATCGCCGTCGAAAGCGCATGCTAGATCATAGTTTCTTTTGAGAAGCGCACTTTTTAAATCTCGAACATTTTCATCCTTGAGGGGATCCGGCTCGTGATTGGGAAATCTGCCATCGGGCTCACTGCATAGGAAGGTGAAATTAAAACAAGTCTCAGAAAATATTCTTTTAAAGGCCGGCCCAACAGTCCCGTTTGAAAAATCAATGAGAATGTTGAGTGGTCTTTGATTTTTTAAAAAAGAGAGTACATGTTGCTTATATGTGGATAAGACATCCTTAATTTCTACGTTACCTCTACATTGCTCTTGTGGTTCATTGTCTATCATGGATTTTATAGTCTCGAGTCCTGAATCTCCCCCAACTGGAATAGCTTTTTCACGGCAGATCTTGAGACCTATGTAGTCGTGTGGGTTATGACTTGCAGTTACCATAATTCCGCCATCAAGTTCATAGTGGCCAACTGTGAAGTAGAGAGTAGGTGTTGTGCACAGCCCAATATCCCACACGTCACAGCCACTTATGTTCAGTCCCTCAATAACTGCCTTTGCGATAGATGGTGCCATGGTCCTCGCATCTCTTCCTACGGCTATTTTTTTACCCGAAATGAATTCTGCAGTGGCAGAAGCAATTCTTTTTGCTGTGAGTTCATTTAGCTCAAGAGGATATTTCCCTCTGATGTCGTAGGCCTTAAAGATGGACATATAGTCATTTTAAATCACTCACTGTGATTTGTCCACATAGCTAACAATCATGCCTTTTTTTCGTCTTAATCTTTGAAAGGGGCGCTTTAGGTACTATAATAAACAATGTACTCTTGTGACGACCTTCGCTGGCGTAATCAGGGTTGCCTCGATATTCGTCTCCGATCCTAGAGTCAGAGTACTTTGGTTCAAGAGGACAGAAAGATGAGTCAAGTCCAAAAACAGACGATATCGGAACTTGGGCCATTTCTTCTCCTCTCGCGTCTTGGTGAGGGTGCTATGGCGGCGGTTTATAAAGCGAGAAAAAAAGATTCAGGCGAGCTGGTTGCACTAAAAGTCCTCGATCCTCATCTAGTGCGCAAAGATTCCCAGTTTCTTGAACGCTTTAAAAGAGAAGCGGAGGCTATCTCAATGCTAAATCACCCAAACATTGTGAGAGCTGTGGAGTTTGGTGAGGACAAAGGTTATTGCTATCTTGCAATGGAGTACGTTGATGGCGAGTCCTTGGATGCAGTAATAAAAAGGCGGGGTAGGGTTCCAGAAGATGATGCAGTAAGCATAGCCATGCAGATAGCAAATGGTTTGAAAGAGATAGATCGCGCGAGTTTGGTTCACAGGGATATAAAACCTTCAAATATACTCATAACAAGCAATGGTGTCGTAAAGCTAACCGACCTTGGTATTGTAAAGTTTGTGGGCTCAAAACCCTCGCTCACCATGAGTGATGACTTGATCGGCTCACCTGACTATATATCTCCAGAGATGGTAAAGGGTCTGAAAAAGATTGATATACGCGCTGATATTTATTCAACCGGAGCGACACTTTACCATATGCTTGCTGGTAAACGTCCCTATGAGGGAGAACATGTGATGGAGATAATGTACAAGCATGTTGAGGCGCCACTACCCGACCCTAAAGAAATTGCGCCGGAACTTTCAGATGAGATAGTTAAAATCCTAGAGAAGATGATGGCAAAGGATTTGGAGCAAAGATACCAAACCCCGGATTCGTTGATAGAGGATATAAAACGTCTGCAAGAATCACGGGCGACAGAAGATAAGATAAAAAGCCGTCTTGAGGCATCAGACGTTGCAAGTGTGGTCAGCAAGCAAGACTCGTACTCTGAAGAGGGTGTGGATAGTTCTGAAGCAGTCTCAAAGCCTGCTGAAAGAGGTGCAATAACTAAAAGACGGTATAGATCTAAAACTATTGGGCCCAAGTCGGCATCACCAGTCTCATCAACTCTCCCAGTTGTGATTGGTATAGGAGTGCTGTGTCTCCTGATGCTGATAGTTGTTTTAAGTTCTAACGTATCTGACAGAAGAAGAACAGACGATCGGAAGCCTGTCATAAAAGAGCCCTCACCTCCAAATGAAAAGCCACCAATCAGCACATTAAAGAGTAAAGAGTGGTATGGCGGACAAAACGCCAAGATTGATCTTAATACTGAGAAAGGCTCCGTTGTTTTCAGATCGCAAGATCCGCGCTCTGAATGGGTTGTGTATTACAAACCAATCCCACCAGGAAAAAACTTTGCACTTCGACTAGCAGGAACATCTGAGACACAATTTATAAAAATATTTTTTCTGCTGGATAATCATCACAAAGGTATCGGTACAAATTTAACACCTGAGAATAATAAATTTAATCTCGTCGTAGGGGTGGAGGATGGAAAAGTTTCTTTAATTTCTGGCGGCAACCTTCCTAATACTGAGGAAAGGATTCTGGGTAATGAAAACTTTTCTATAGTAATAGTGGGTCAAAAGGAATTAGAACTGGAAAGAATAGAGGTTTTTATTAAAAAGGAGGGCGAGTGACAAAATTTCCGTTTTATCCACCTGATAAAGCTCGGCAGTACGAGAACTATTCGCTGGAGTATAAATTTGATGTGGAAGAATCTACCCCGTGGAAGCCGGTTGTTAAAGAGCTCCGCCACTGTAAATTCTGTCTTATTACGACAGCGGCTTGTAGACTAACACATCAACCTATATTCAAGATAGACAAGCAAAGAGGGACCGCTGAATACAGGGAGATCTCCGTGTACTGTAATCGAAGCGAACTCGTATTTGATTGGGCTGTTTCAGACCTTGAGTACGCCCGTAGAGATTTAAATGTCATAAATCCGGCAGACAGATTTCTTGAGCTCGCTCAGGAAGGTGTAATAGGCGGGCTCGCGGAGACATTTCTTTCGTTTTGCGGTTTTTGTCAGGATACACAACAGTTAAAGAAAGAATCAGCAAGTGCTGCAAAGAGGTTAGAAGCACTTGGGGTAGATATTGCAGTGATATTTAGCGCAACTCAACTTTGTAATCAGACGGCAGGCTTGATAGCCAGAGAGCTCGAGAAGGGTATGATCTCAACGATAGCACTTATTACGATCAAAGAAGTCTCGCAGGAACTTAGAATTCCGCGGAGCGTTTTTATTAATTTCCCATTTGGGATGATTTTGGGTCAGCCCTTTGCAACAGCGCTTCAAAAGTCAATCGTGACTGATACAATAAATGCCCTAAAGACTCTCGACAAACCAGGTAAAATCTTGGAACTTGCCTACAAATGGCCTGGGCGCTAAGTGCGAGGTACGGATCTTGTCAAATTATCTACGATAGTAATAGTAGTAATAGTATTGTTCGGTGGGGAAACGCATCTTGTTGACGATGACGCCTATTATATTTACTCCCATTGATTTGAAGATATGTTTGATCCACGTAGCTTGCTTTTGATCAATCTTTCCCGACTCTAGTACAAGTACAACACCGTCTACTACGCTACAAAGTTTTAGCGGGTCGCTTGAGTGCATAAGTGGGGAGCTATCGAAAAGCACATACTGAAATTTAGAAGCAAGTTCATCTACAACTGGTTTTAGCCTATGCGGTTCAAACAGCATGTATGGATTGTCCTGTTTGTCTCCTGCGGTCATGGCGAATAGATTATCCTCATGAGCTGGTATGATCGCATTTTTTATATCCGTCGTTCCGAGACAGGCCTCTGCGAAGCCAGCCTTATTTTCTGTTTCAAGCAAAGAATGAAGATTAGGAACTCGACAGTCTCCGTCAACTATAATAGTAGATTTTCCGCGTCTCGCGGCTGCAATTGCAAGATTTAAAGCAAGTGATGACTTGCCTTCCTTTGGAGTTGCGCTAGTTATAAGAATTACCCTGCGTTTCAGTTGAGTAGCGTCAATTAGTGTAAGTGCGGTATCGAAGATTTCATTAAGGGTGGATCTGGGTTGCTTGAGCATTAGCACCTCTTCTTTCTTTAGGTGCGGTACTGAAGCGATGATGGGATATACAAGATGTCGTTTGATGTCCTTGTCTGTTCTTAGTGTGGTATCTAGGGTCTCTGCGACATAAACTGAGGCGAGAGAAATTACGATAGCGAAAATCAAAAATATCGGTAACGTCTTTGCGGCCTTTTTTTCGCTTGCTGTTACTGTCTGAGCTGTAGCGTCGTCTAAAATCGTAATGTAGCTCCCTCTTACGCTGGTTTTAAGATTGTCGATTAGTTTTTTGAGATCTGCTATTCTAACTCTAACATTATCAGCCTCTCCACTTAATTTTTTGTATTCTCTGTAGTTGGTGGACATGTCTTGATAGCGTCTGTGGAGAACTTCGTTCTCGCTCTTTAACACGTTTATCTCGAGTTTTGCAAGTGAATTTTGGACAACGAGGTTTAGGTGTTCCTTATCTATTTCCTCACCAAAAGCCTTACGTTTTGCCTCCATGTAATCATTTTCAAGGGCTTTAATCTCTGACTCGAGTTCTTGTACTTCCGGATGGGCCTCTTTTTTCGTTTTAAGCAATTTTCTCAGTTTCATACGGCTGTCGGTAATTTGTTCTTCTATTCGTATCATCATTGGAGATTGTTTTTGCAGCGCCTCTTCGAACGCAAGAGATATGGGCAGGTTGAATAGCTTGCCAACCATGCGGCTAGTTGTCATCTCTTTAATTCGATGCTCATTGGTTTTTATGTTTGATTCCAATTGCCTGATTTTAGAGTCTAGGTTTGAGATCTCTTTTGGCAGTGCCTCATAATCCACAACAAGATCTGTAACAGCAAAATTGAGCCTTGCCATGTCGATTTGCTTGTCCATATTAAGCCTTAGTTCCTCTATTTGTATTTCGTTTGTGGTTAGACTCTCGGAGGCGCTTTTTTCCGTCTTTCT
>SBBU01000170.1 GCA_005239585.1 Planctomycetaceae bacterium | reverse complement strand
TCCAAACCAAGTGCTTGTGGTGACTTCTTCACCAATACTTTTAGTAATATAATTAATGAGTTCTGGGATCAGTTTTTTCGCCTTTTCATCCTTCTCTTTTTCATAAAGATTTGTAAGAAACATGAGTGCGAGTGCAGCAGAGTAAGCTGGTCCGCCGCCGCTTCCGACTTTTTCAGACTTGACAATCTCAGGCAGAGTCTTGTCCATGTAGTTTACGATTTTGGATACTTGTTCTTTGTATTCTCCAACAGTTGTTGAGGATAGACTGGCAAGAAAGGCAAGCCCGGCTATTGATGTTGTCATCATGCTGGCTGTATGCTTATCGGCTGGTACGTATGTAATTGGTGCCTTGGCAGAGAGTGAGCCATCTTCCTTTAACTGCTTGGACAAATAATCGAGCGCTTTCTTGACAGCATCTTTGCAAACTTTGCATTCTGAAGGACACTTTTCCCCATGTTCAGTCTTTTTTTCCTGGACTCTTGGTCTTTCTTCCCATACAGATGAGCCAAACATTGCTACTGTAGCAATTATCAGGTGTCCAAACTTGAATCTACTCATGGCTTACCTCCCTTTTGAATCTTGGTTTTGACATATTAAGCATTGTGATGTATATTGCCATTCCAGAACGTCTAGTTCCTTATATCTGATACGATGAATTTTCTAGTGTGTTTGATTTTAGATTCAAAAGGAGATTGGTTTGGGTTTAGAGAAGAACAAGAATGATGTCAGATAAGATATTCTTTGCTATAGGTTGTCTATCGGCGGCATTGGCAGTAATAGCAGGTGCCTTTGGAGCTCATGCACTGAAAGATAAATTGAGTGAAGATCGGCTGGGGGTCTTTGAAACGGCGGTTAGGTATCAACTTGTTCATGCGCTCGCGCTGCTTGCTGTAGCATTGGCAATGCCGCGGCTGGCAGGACATCTTGCTGTTGTATCAGGCTGGCTTTTTGTTGCGGGAACAGTATTATTCTCGGGCAGTCTTTATGTGCTGTCTCTTACTGGCATGAGGTGGCTAGGCGCGATAACTCCGCTGGGCGGGATTGCATTTATTGCGGCATGGGTTTTACTTGCTTGGGGTGTGTTGCAGGCAAAGTAGTATTTCGATTGACATTAAAGGAAATCAGCTTAAAGTTTAGGTCCAGAAAATGTTTCGCTATATCTTTTGTCTTATTGCACTAACTTGGTGCGGCTGCTCGTACGGCCCGCTGCATGAATGGTTAAGCCGCGGGTTGGCAGACCTCCCTTGGCTGGAGGGTGGTCATACGAAGATGGCCAATTCCCTCTGGCATGAAAATCCGGCTGAGGTGAAATTTGGGGAAGGAAAGCGCCAAGTTACGATTGCAGATCTGAAAGGTCCTGCTGTTATTCGTATGATCCATTTCGCATTACCAGCAACTATGAAGTTGGGGAGGGAACTCCTTTTAAGAATCTACTGGGATGACGAAAAGGACCCGAGTGTTGATTGTCCGCTGGTCGATTTTTTCTGTGATCCAAATGGTGAGGTTCGAATAATTAATTCTCTGCTTGTCAATAAGAACCGTGGTTGGAATGCATATTTTCCAATGCCTTTCCGTCAATCAGCACGAGTGGTGTTGCTGTGGGATGGAGATCCGCTTCGTCCTTTGCCAGATCTTTTATCCAAAGCCCCTTGTTATGCCTATGTTACTTATCAGACATGCTCGTCAATGCCAGAGAACGTGGGCTACTTTCACGCGCAGTGGCGGCAGGAGACGCTAAAGCTTGCTAAAGAGGATTACTTGGTGGTCAAAGCAAATGGGCGGGGAAGATTGGTTGGTTGGAATTTAACTGTTCGCAGTGTCCATCCAAATCCTAACATAGCATGGCCGCCCGTCGATATGAATGTGGATATGTATCTCGATGATGAAAATTCAGCTGCCCTTTCATATCAAGGAACAGAAGATGCGATGGGTTTCTCGTGGGGATTTCCAAATGAACCCAGCGATTTTGCCTATACGGGTTATCACCCATTCCGCGCGGGCTATTCAGCTTATCGCTTTTTTGTTCAGGATGCTATCTCATTTCAAAGATCTCTTCGTATGATGGTTTGTTTCGGACCTTTGGAGCGTTCTAATTTCCAGATTCTTCTTGGAATGGAGAACCCATTCCAAATTTCGACTGTTGCATATTGGTATCAGACTGAACCACATTTCAAGTCTTTCGAGGTTCCGACATTTGCAAAGCGAGTGCCGGCTCTCGATTTTCAGCAGTTTAAGGAGCGGGAGCATCATATCGTCGAGTATCGCAAGCAAGGGGTTCTGTTGCGGATTGATTGTGGGCACCCAGATTTGGAGCTAGTATATGAGGAAGAAGGATTCCAAGCAGGGTTGGTTCAAGGATTTTCCTACAGTGAATGGAAAGGGGTCGTGAGCCACTGCTGGGCACATGAAAAAGAGGTCAAGATTGAAATTCAATGCCCGCCAAAGTCAACAGGTATTCTAAAGTTCTTCATTGCCGATCCTGACCAATTTCAGGGCGGACGCAAACAAAAACTAGTCTGTGCGGGGAAAGAGATTGGGACATATTCTGATTTTAAGGATGGAATTTGGGTCGAGGTGCCGATCTTAGAATCAGATTCAAAGACCGGCAAAATTTACGTCTCAATTCTTAATGCTCGCACTGGATCTAACGCTGTTCTCTCGCGAATAGAATGGCTGAAAAAGTGATAAACTTTCTTTAACTGAAAATTATTTCCACCAGACATAAATTGTTTCATCTGCAGCTGCGAATTTATCACCCTGCGGGCTGAAAGCCATTCGGGTGAAATTGTTCTTACCGGCCGAGAGTTTTGAAATAAAGCTTGCACTCTCTTGCGTCCAGAGGGTCAGGCCGCGCCCTGGTTGTAAAGTGGCTAAAACCTTGCCATCGGGCGACCAAGCCATGCCAAAACAGGATACACCGCTAACGAACCAGTTCTGGATCTCTTTTCTTGACTGAACATTCCATATTGACATTGTGCTTTCGTTGTGGCCTGTGGCGAGAAATTTTCCATCGTGGCTGAACGACAGACTGTAGCAGTACGATTTTGGATCTACTTTGGCTACCTCTTGTAATTCCCCGCTCCCTTTAGAGAGGTCAAGTATTATGAATTTGTTTCCACTCCCTGCAACTGCAACAAGTGTCCCGGAGGGATCAAATGATACCGTGTGAAGCTCCATTGGGGTGTTGATTTCACACAGAGTTAATCGTTTATCGAAATCCAGAAGAGTCAGTTTCTTATCGAATGTTGCAACAGCAAGGATCTTGCCATTCGAGCTGATTGCAATCCTTGGGTTCATGCCCACTTTATTCTCCAGAGGACTTGGTTGACCTATTTTTCCATTGGTCAATGGCCAGAAAATGATGTTTTGATATACATCAGCTGTAACTATTGTTGTTCCATCTGGGGTGATTGCCACGTCTGATATGCGATGTTCCAGTTTTACAGATTGCAGTTGATTTCCTTTTAAGACATCCCAGAGTCTTAGAGTATAATCACCAAATCCACCTGAGACTATCATGCTCCCATCAGGTGTGAAACATAGTCCTTTGACTTGTTCACTGTGACCTTTGAGTTCCAATTGAAGTGACGGGGTAGGGGCCTTGTCAAGGAATGGTTTTGGTGTCAAAGGAGAATTTTGTCTTGCTAGAAAAGTTTTATCAAGCGCCTTGAAAGAGATAGTTTCTACTTTCTTATCATCTTTTTTACTACCCTTCTCTCCTTCTTGTCCGCAGTCGCAAAACATGAGGACAGGGAGCAATATTAGAAAAATCCTTGTAATTTCTGTAACGGACTTGGACATTTCTGACATACAGAGCTTTATCGATATCTACTTGAATGTCTCTATTGCTCGTAGTGCCAACAATACATTTGCAGTTGCGAAAGAGTCGCCGCCTAGCGTTGTATCAGAGCCTTTGTAATCAGGATGCCTGTGCTTCCAGTATCCTTCTTTTTCCCTTGCTTTTAGGAGATCGGAGCGTAATGCGGCTGCCCATTCCTTGCGCTTGTCTGACTTGATGTCACGAAGAGCAAGCGCTGTATTGTAATAGGCATAAAAGATAAAGGCAAAGTATGGACTGCCTAGTTCTGTAACCATAGGGCTTTTTCGCTCGCCTATCCTGAGTTTCCACTGAAAGTTCTTGTGATTCATAAATATTTTCAAGGAAGACTCTAGGTCTTGTTCTGTCACCTTACCATTAAGAAACATGGCCCAGTCGCAGCCCATTATGCGCGCCACGCTTCGTTCACACGCATCCTTTTCAGGGAGTTCTTTCCACTGGCTCATGAATTTATCACCGGGTGTGTAAAGATATCCCCTTCCCTCAGTGCGCATTTCTTTTAAGAAATTAATGGCATTGTTTATGACTTTATCATCCACTTCGAATCCTGCTAGTTTAGCTTCGTGTAGTGCTATGATGGCATCGCCTGTCCCAAAACTTGTATACTTGCCGCCCTTGCTGTATCCCCATCCTCCGCCTGATCCCTGCAAGTCGCAAACTCTTTTCAGGACGGCCTCTGCCTCCTTTCTCAAGTCTTCGACTTGTGCTTTCCAGTCCGGGTGTTTCATGAGGCGGCAAAGAAGGCGCAGGGGATAGACCTGGGAATATTCGATGCTAAAGTGGTTCTTTGGCTTTACTGATTTTTCCAAACAGCTTTTTATCCCTTTTTCTAGTACAGGGCGTATCTCTTTCGGATCAACATCCAAATATTCTAAAAGGGCCATGCATGCCAGTGCGCTCACACCGACAGAATAAGGTTGGTCCTGGTCTTTTCCTCCCTTTGTAGTACCTGCCCATGAGCCGTCCTCTCGCTGCTGCTTGATCAGAAACTCAATCGAAGGCTTTGGGTCGAAACCATCTTGTTTAGAATCTTGAGCAGATAGTAAAACCAAAGCCATTAAAGACCATGAAAGTGAAAACATTTTCATAACATCCCCTCAAAAAGTTAATGGATATCTTAAATTAATGAATTGTCTAATTCCACTCTCGGGAGTAACCATTAAACTTCATCATATAATCTTTCCACTCTTTCTCGAGTTGGTCGAGGTCGATTGGTTTATCATCGATGACAAATGCCTTTTTGTAGGCCTCTTCGTGGGTCATTTCCTTCTTGTCTGACCATATCTTGAGCAGGTTTTTAACTACGTGGCTATATTTTCCCTCGGGGATTTGCTTGGACTTGTCTTCTTTTTCGGGGTAGACCATCAAGAAATGGCAAAAGGACCATGAGTGAGGGTAGTAGATATCTGGCTGCTTCCAAAAGTTTTTATCACTGTTGAAGAGTTGTTTCAGGTTGATGCTTTTCCCCTGCTTTAGCGCTTTTTCGACGTACGGGTAGTATTCCTTAACGCCCGGTGAATCCTTGGCACAAACATAGAGTTTGCCGTCGCGTAATTGGCAGTTTCCGAAACATTCTGCGATTCCCTCCGAAAACCACATGGGTATCTTCTTATTAAATCCCGGTATCAGTATGTCGGTGAATTGATGCATCCCTTCATGCCCAAAGTGATTCTTCATCGCCTTGCTGTAGAATCCGATGAGCTGTTTTGTTTTGAAACGATATCCGCCTGTCTCTGAGCCCTTAAATCCGGGTTCTCTCTTGATCATCTCGTCTTTAGATGAATAAAGATGCACAACAAATTTTTCTGATATTTCTTTTATATCATTCTCGAAAAACTTTGGCGAAAGTGTCAAATAGATGATTATCAAGGAATGTTAGCAGTTCCTGAGCCTGCTCTTTTGTAGCCGTTGACTGGACTTTATAATGCTTGCCTTCTAGCTCTACCTGCCACTTGTTTTGTTGACGGTTCGACGGCGCCCATGCCCAATGCCAAGGCATGGGGTGGACGGCGTCGCTCACCGTCAATCCTGAGCAAGCCACGTGCGGAAGCACGGGGTAGCCGAAGGATTGACTGAATTGTGCGCCGAGCAGAATTGCGAGAAAAATGACTAGTCGTTTGAATTTGACAAATCCAGGTACCATATAAATCTTGTTTAAATTATAGAATGATACGAGCTATTCCTCAAACGGAAAATTCTTTTCAGAGTTGAATCAAAAGGTAAACTTGTATTATAATTTAACGCTATAAGATATGGGTAAGGAAGAAGCGAGTGATCTAACCGAATATCAAAGTGGTGAAGGGGATCAAGCCCTCTCTAAAGACTACGCAAGGCTTTTTAAGCAGGATTGGCTTGAGAGCTTGTCGCATGTCCATCCTCTTCTCCCGCACATTATTTACTTGCCTGTGGTTGGTTTTATGCTTTACCTTGCCGATAAGGAAAAGATTGAATTATCCTTGGCTATTTCTCTCTTTGTTGCAGGATTATTTGCCTGGACGTTTACTGAATACATGTTCCACCGTTATTTCTTCCACTTTAGACCCAGGAATAGTTGGCAGCACAGGGTGTGGTACCTTGCTCATGGAGTCCATCATGACTATCCGGAAGATGCCAGAAGGCTTGTCTTGTCACCTTTTGTATCGGGCCCAATCGCGATACTTTTCTATTTGCTCTTTAGGACATTGTTTGGCGCCTTGCATCCTCCTTTTTTTGCAGGTTTCGTGTTAGGTTACATTACATATGACTCGTTGCACTATCTTGTGCACAGCACTAAACCGTCTGGAGGGCTTGGACTCTTCCTAAAGCGCCAGCATATGAAGCACCATTTTGTCGAGCCGGATAAGAATTTTGGCGTCAGCTCGCCGCTCTGGGACCATGTCTTTAGAACATTCTCACGTAAACAGAGTAAGAAAGCAGACAGTGTAAGCAGCAGTTAGCGCAAGTTTTCTACGAAAAACATGGTGTAGTAGAGTTGTGTCACTTATGGCTTTGCGTTTTGAGATGATTTACTAGCCGGCAGCGATATACCTAAAGTTTTCGTCTTGCCAGTACTCTTTGAATGCCGGGTCGTTAAGGGCCTCATCTTTGTACTCACCGTCGAATTTGATGGCATTTTGCAGATATTCGAACATCTTCTCTTTCATGTTCATTCTGGCATAGGTTGTTGCAATTCCATATAGTGCACGAGGATTTTCAACTGAGATCTCAAGGGCCTTGTGGTATGTCTTGAGGGCCTCATCATATCTTTTAAGGTCTCGCTGGATATTTGCCATGCTTATAAGCGCCATATAATGATTTGGTCTCATATTGGCAAGTTTTGAAAAACATGTAAGGGCATGCTCAAGCTTGCCGCTTGAGGTATAGAAAGAGCCTTCAAGGTAGAGTGTATGGGCTTCGATCTCTTTTAGGAATTGATTGTAAGCTGACTTGAAGTCTTCCTGCGATTTTTCCCTGTGTGAAGAAAAGACTTTTCTTACCTCGTTATCGATCTGGCCTTTAAGTTCTCCGAGGGTTGCTTGGAGTTCCTTTTCAGCTTTTCCTCGGAGTTCCATCAGTTCCTCTCTCAATCTGTGATCTGTGTTCTGCTGTAGGAGCTCAAGATATCTGTCTATCTCTTCTTTGGAATCGTTGCGGAGTTTTCCAGAGAGCTCGTGGAGTTCATTCTTGATTGAATCTCTTGTGGAATCTATCTCTGAGGTTATCCTGTCAACACGCTGTGTTATGGCCTTGGTTTCATTTATATATTGATCTGCCTGTTTAATAAGTTCACGCCAAGTTTTTATTCTAGATGCTATGTATACAGCGAACCAGAGCATTACAAGGAGAAATACAAAGGCAGCAAAGGCAAACACCCATGTTAGTGTGCGAACCCGATCCTCTAATGCCTTGGCTTTATTTCGCGAGTCTTCAGCAATCCCCTCTATCGTCTTTTTTTCCAATCTCAGTGTCTCTATTTCCTTTTTAAACCCTTCAAGAATTACGTGAATTGCAAGATTGGATGGTACAGTAGTATATTCCTTTTTTCCTTCTGATTCCCACCATAAATTCCACGCGGCCTTGTCCAGCTTTATCTCCTTGCCTGTAATGAGCCTTAGAGCCTCGTGAGAACTATTCCGGACGCCTTCATCAGGATCAGCAAGTAAAGGGATAAGATGATATACGGCGTTTCTTTCCTTCTTTTTGCCCAAGAGAACAGCTGCTGTTTTCCTGATCTCCGGGTCCTTGTGATTGAGATCGTTTAAATAGTCTTGCTGCAGCAGCGTTGCCAAGAGTATTAACATTAATAGGAATTATAAGCTGTCCCGTACTGAAAAAAAAGTTTTTCCTAAAGGGTTGTTTTCAACCTTAACCTCTGCTAAAATTCCGCCACAATGAAGAATATAAGGCAGGAGAAACAGGATGGGATTTGTGTCATTCGAGTCACAAGGCAAGAAAAGCTCAATACACTTAACATAGAAACAATCGAGGAACTGACCCAAGCCTTTACTGCACTCCGTTCTGACCCGGAAGTTCGTGCCCTAGTCATAACAGGCGAGGGTGAAAAGGCATTTATAGCAGGGGCAGACATAAAGGAGCTAAATCAGCTGAATCCTACGACTGCATGGGAGTTTTCGAGAAAGGGGCAGGAACTTATGAGCCTCATCGAAAATCTAGGCAAGCCGACAATAGCTGCAATAAACGGCTTTTGTTTGGGGGGAGGAAGTGAGCTTGCTCTGGCCTGTACTTTAAGAATAGCTTCGGAGGATGCAAAGTTGGGTCAGCCTGAAGTAAAGCTTGGCATTATCACGGGCTTTGGCGGGAGCCACAGACTCGTAAGGCTTTTGGGAAAGGCAAGGGCAATGGAGGTCTGTCTTTTGGGGGATAACATCACTGCACAGAGAGCTCTTGAGATAGGACTAGTGAATAAAGTTGCAAAAAAAGAATCTTTGATGGATGAAGTAATGTCGCTTGCAAAATCTATCGCCAATATGGCGCCTGTTGCCATCAAGTACACCATGGAGGCAGTCAACAATCCCTGCGATGAAACAGAGAGACAACTCTTCGCTCTATGCTTTGGAACCGAGGATATGAAGGAGGGAACCGGCGCATTCCTAGAGAAAAGAAAGCCGCTCTTCAAGGGAAAGTGATGGGAGATAATCAGGTTGTAATTCTGGATGGCGCAAGGACTGCATGGGCTGAATATTCCGGCACGCCTAATTTTGGTTCATTTAAGGATATCTCCGCGATCGATCTCTGTGCCGCTACGGCAAGAGAAGCCATAAAAAAATCGAACGTAAATCCTGCAGAGGTTGATCATGTGGTTATCGGCAACGCGATGCAGACGAGCGCAGACTGTGTTTATGGAGCGCGCCATGTAGGGCTGAAAGCTGGGGTCCCGCTGACATGTCCGGCACTTACGATTAATCGTCTATGTGGTTCTGGGATTGAATCAGTCGCTCTAGCCTCCCGACTCTTAAAGCTTGGTGAGGCAAATGTTGTTCTCGCAGGCGGGATGGAGAATATGAGTCAGGCCCCGTACGTTTTGCGTGACATTAGGGGTCAGCCTCGGATTCGCTTTGGCGCCCCACTTACTCTGGAGGATTTTCTATTTGTAGGTCTTAAAGATAACTATTGCAATATGCTCATGGCGCAGACTGCTGAAAATCTTGCAAAAAAATATGGGATCAGCAGAGAATCTCAGGATGAATATGCTATTCGCAGTCATAAAGAAGGGATACGTGCAGTTACCTCAGGACTCTTCAAGCAAGAGATAGTACCAGTACAGCTTATCAACGGAACAAATTTTGATAAGGATGATCACATAAAACCAGATACGTCGATGGAAAAACTTGCCAAGCTCTCCCCTGCCTTTGGAAAGGATGGGACAGTTACTGCAGGCAATGCGTCAGGCATTGTAGATGGTGCAGCATGCCTAGTGGTGACGCTCTCGAATCGAGCAGCGAACAGGCCTATAGGCAGGATCATGGACTATTCCGTCTGCGGTGTTGAGCCTGAATATATGGGAATAGGGCCTGTACCTGCAATCAAGGCTGTGCTCAAAAAGACAGGCTTGAAGATTGATGACATTGATCTCTTTGAGATCAACGAGGCATTTTCAGCCCAATATCTGGCGGTTGAAAAGGAACTCCAGCTTGATAGATCAAAAGTAAACGTCAATGGTGGTTCTATCGCGCTTGGTCATCCTCTTGGAGCAACAGGTACAAGACTCATATTGACGCTTCTTTACGAACTGAAACGTCGCAAGAAGAAATTTGGCATTGCATCTGCATGTATCGGTGGCGGTCAGGGCATCGCAATGTTGCTCGAGGCAATATAACAAATCGAAAGTTAGGAATCGGTCATTTGCCATTAATGTGTTCTACGGCATGCTCGATTATTTTCCTGCCAGATTCAGGGATGTAGATCTTGCCTATCTCCTGGCGCATCGTTTTTAATCTTTCTGGATGATCAAGCAAAGTTCTAATCTTATAATCAAGCACATCAAGGGAAGGGGCCTTGACTGCTACCCCGCTTTCAAGGATAAAGTCAGTGTTGGCTTCTTCCTGGCCCGGGATGGGTGAAAAGATGATCATTGGCAGGTTAGCTGCGAGTGCTTCAGTTACTGTCTGCCCACCTGCCCTTGAAATGACAAAATCGGATGCCCTCATATAGTCCTGCATGTTTGTTATAAATCCGCGTATATGAACTCGATTGTCCTTAGCAGCTATTTGCTCCATCTCAGTCTGGATCCTTTTATTTTTGCCAGCGATTACAACCAGCTGAAATTTTTTGTTTATACGCAATATATTCATCAGGCCATCCTTCATCAGGTTCGCTCCATGTCCACCCATTGTGAACAGGATAACAGGTGTGTCGTTTCTTAGGTTGAGCGTAGTTCGAAGTTGTTGGATATTATGACTGTTTTGGTAGAAAGGCGGATCTATAGGGATTCCGGTTATTGTAATCTTGTGTCCCGGATAATTGCGTTTCATAAGAAGCCACTTGAGTTCTTCTGAAGCTACAAAATAACCTGTTGCGTCGCGGTTTAGCCAAAGGGGATGTGCGGTATAGTCGGTTACAATGACGTAAACTGGTAGTTTGGGGACCTTGCCTCCTCTGGGTTTAAGTAAGACGTTTGCGGGCAAGAAGTGAGTACAGATAACTACATCGGGTTTATAATCATTTACCATTTTCATTATGCGGTTGTAGGCAAATTGATTGATGACTTTCGATAAATCTACTGAATTTTCCTTCTCTTTCTTGTCAGTCACCTGATATAGAATTCCCCAGATGATAGGAGTTCTGTTTGATAGAAAGCTGTAGCTATCTGCGTAAACGACTCGGAAAAGTCTAGGTGAGTAATTTAACACGTCTTCCCATTTAGATTCAATGCTGCTGAAATGAAGCTTGCATGCCTTGTCAAGGGCATCTGCCGCCCGGTTGTGCCCTGCGCCTGCCCCGGCTGAAAGAATTAGAATTCTCACACTTTTATTCTAACGTGTTTTAAGAGATATTGCCATTCACTCGATCAAAAAGTGTAGAGATGTATTTAGCGCGCGGGCTTGGCTTGTTTTCTTTGTGTTTTCTGGTCTTTGCTAACCTGCCTGTCTAGACTGCTGAAACTTTTCCCTTGCCTGACATGGACACTGTACTTCTCGACTATCTCGCCCGGCGAACTGCCGATTATTTGCTTAATTATTTCTTTTGCTGGTTCAGGTTGTGAGATATTGCGCATTCGATCTCGCATCGTCTGTAATTTCTCTGGATGATCCAAGAGGAGCCTGATCTTATAGTCGAGCAAATCAAATGACTGTGCCTTGATGGCTGCCCCGCTTTCCAAGAGAAAATCGCAGTTGCGCTCCTCATGCCCCGGTGTTGGCGAGTGTATAACCATGGGAAGATTAGAGGCGATCGATTCTGCAACAGTTAATCCTCCAGATTTTGCAACAATAAAGTCTGAAACCTTCATAAAGTCATGCATGTTGTTTACAAAGCCATAGATGTGAATCCTCTTGTCATTTCGTGCAACTTGCTGCATTTCTGCTTGAATCTTTTTATTTCGACCAGCTATCATCAGAAGCTGAAAATCTCTCTCGATCCGAAGGATGTGACCAAGTGCTTCTCTCATGTGATGAGCCCCATAGCCTCCGCTTGTAAAGAGAATGGTCGGGATATCATTCCGCAGCCCAAAGGATGCCTTTAGTTGTGAGATATCTTTGTATTGTGAAAATTGCGGATCTATAGGGATCCCAGTTACTGAAATCTTCTCCTTAGGGTAGCCGTGATTTGCAAGAAGCGACTTGACCTGTTCAGATCCGACAAAATAACCTGTTGCATCATGATTTATGTGGAACACGTGAGCATCATAGTCTGTTATAACAACATAAACAGGGAGTCTGGAACGTTTCCCTCCCTTTTGTGTGAGTATGATATTTGCCGGAAAAAAATGTGTGCAGATTACAGCATCTGGCTGGAAGTTATTGATCATTCTCTTTACCCCGGGGAAGGCTACCTGATCGAATGCCTTTGCCAGTTCTTTTAGAGGTTCACCCGCCTTGTTTATAGCGAGCTGATAAATAATGTTCCATACGAGTGGAGTCTTGTTTGTGTAGAGCATATACGAGTCGGCATAGAGAATTCGAAATATTCCGGGGGTGTATTTGAGAGTATCTACCCACTTGGACTCGACATTGTTGAAGTAGAGCTTACATGCCTTGTGAAGCGCATCTGATGCCCGATTGTGCCCTGAGCCAATTCCTACAGATAAAATGAGAATCTTCAATTGAGCTCCTTTGGAAGGCCAATATCTGCTACGATTACCTCTCCTGTGTAAATCTTTGCGTCTGGATTTTTAAAGGCAAGCTTTGGAAATCCCATTGTCACAGTCTTTTTGCACTTGACTGCAACTGGTCTTGGAAGCCCCGTGTCGGCATCAAGACCTGATGGGATATCTGCTGCGATGACATCGAACCGTGTGCCAGAGAGGTTGTTTATTTCGACAATGATATCTTGGATTTTACCGTTTACATCTCTGTCTAGTCCTATCCCGAGGATAGCATCTATGAGAACACCTTTTTGACCTACGGTCTGTAGAATTTTTGAAAGATTACCATTTTCATGAGTTATTATTGCGGATATTTTGTCGATCCTTGTCATGTTTATGAATGTGTCTGATTTAGAGTCTAGCTCACATCGCATGCAAGTCCAAAGGATAATTATCTTATAGTTTAATTCATAAAGGTGTCGAGCAGCAACAATCCCATCGCCGCCGTTTTTTCCTTTACCGCACACAACGATTATAGGACAGCTGGTTTTATAGCTCTTCTTCACTTCTTCTGCTATGGCTTTGCCTGCATTTTCCATTAGTGTGAGGCTTGGGATGCCGTGTTGTTCGATTGCTTGGCGGTCTATCTCCTGCATCTCTTCGCGGGAGACATATGTTATTTCTTCTCGTTTTTCCACCAGGACTTCCATTCTAATGGCGTCCTGTGTTTATGTCCAGTAATTTTGTAAAGGGCGATGATTACTACATCTACAATGTCATAGCTTGGGTTATCCAAGAGCTCAATTAGCCTTGCTATTGCATCTTTATCGCGCTGTTCTCCCAACGAGTAGGCAATGTCTTTTAAGATGAATTCGTCCTGCTCCTGCTTGCTTGCCTCAATGAGGAGTTTCACATATTCTTTAGATTTTACCCTTCCCATTGCGATTACTACTGTATTCCTAACCTCTATTTCCGGGTCTTTAAGCAGATATCCCTTTAGGAGTCCCATGTATTGGTCTTTGCCAGCGGCGGCATAGGTTACAGATTTCCTGACATTTTTGTTTGGGCTTGATGATGTCTTGATAAAGAATTCATGCTGGTCAAGTTCCAGTGTTAAGAGCAGTAATTGGGTGAGCCCTTCTGAATCTTTCCAAAAGATAGCATATGGTGGTGCGCGATTTATAAAGAGAGTCGCTGTCTCGATTGCGGATTTTATGGCCTGCAATTGTACGAGCTGTCTCCGTATCTCCGGCCATATCATCCTTCTTTCCTCATAGAGCAGGGCATTGAAGAGCGTATTCTCAAGCAGGGCCTTGGCATCGTTGCCAAGGGTGAGAAGCTCTTTTCTCGCCTTGTCCCACGATGATGTGTCCATTTTCATAAAGAGGGAAATAAGGTGTATGATCTTTCCTCTCCTTCCAAGCTCTTTTCGGGCATCTGCTGATGAGTCGGCCTGTTTGATGAGATCAGGCTCATCAACGCATAGGTAAAAATTGAGCTCAATTATCTTGTTTTTCGCCATGTGCCAGTCGCTGGGGTCATTGCTCAGGAATAAGAGCAGGGCATCTATGTAGGTCTTGAACTTTGTAGTGTACTCAATTTCCTTTGGATTGAATTTGAAATTGTTCTTGTCATCAGGTCTTGGATTCGTGTTGCAGGAAAGCACAAGCGAGAGCGCAAGTGAGGCGGCAGTCAAATAGATTGTCCTATTCCGCATTGAAAAACTTTGATGGGCTTCCCTTTGGATCGACCTTGACTTCGACTTTTGCCATGCATTTCGGGCAGTGTCCGACAAATGCCGTTTTTTCCTTGTTAAGATAAACCCTTTGATAAACATTGCAGCACTTGTAATGCATTCCTATAAAAGGCCTTTGTGTCACTGCGATTTTTGTAGAAAACCCTTGAGCTTTTCCTTGATAAATTGCGCATCAGCGCCCGTTTTTACAATCAAGTTTTCTACACTATCTGTCATCTTCTTGCAGAATGCCTGATCTTTAATGCCCTTCACATTAATAAGGACGTTATAACTGAACCCATTTATTGCTGTCATTACAAGATCGCAAGCTGCCAAGAGGTCTGTCACGAGATTTTGGTTAAAGTTATCAGATAGACTGCGCAATGCTGTCAGCGCGCTTGCCGCGATCTCCATGCCTCTGAATGGGACTTTAGATGCCCCCACAAGGGTCTCTTGGAGTCTTGCTGTCCGCTCCTCCCCCTTGGGCATCTTTAATGCTTTTTTGACTTGATCATAAGCAGCAGCGTCCTCTTCAATTATTGGATAGAGTCTTGTCTTTGCCTCAAGAAGTGAACCCTCTGTAGGACTGTCGGAGTAGCGCGCAACCATAACTCCTAGGGAAACTCCTATAGATCCGCACAAGGCAGAGGCCGATCCTCCACCGGGTGTTGGAGTCTTGGCGGCGAGCGAATCCAGAAATTCAGCTATAGTCATTATCGGGAATCCTACTTGCAACTCTTTGGAAAATCAAACTGATTGACAAGGTTACTGCATCAAATCATAATTTAGACAAAATGAATTTAAAAAGAGTAGCGCTTTTTTTCTCTCTTGTTTGTGTCCTCCATATTGGCGCTGCATCACAGGATCAAGTCTCTATTGGATTGCCATCTGGTGGAGGAAATACTCATCATGTCTCTAATCGAGAGCCTTTGATCCCTAGTCCGCTCATGAAGCTTAAGATAGGGAGTATTACACCCAAAGGATGGCTCGGTACACAGCTCAGGCTGTTGGCTGATGGCATGGTGGGAAATCTGTCTGAGCTTAGCCGTGCCTGCAAGAAAGATAGCGGGTGGTTCACGGGCAAGGGAGAAGGTTGGGAGGAAGTTCCATACTGGCTCAAGGGATTTGGCGATCTTGGATATGTGCTGAAAGACAAGAGGATTACCAACAATGCGCACGATTGGGTCAAGGCGGTTATGAAGACACAGCAAGAGGATGGATATTTCGGTCCGCCTGAGAACAAAAAAGCCAACGACCTTTGGCCTAACATGGTCATGCTCTTCGCTGTGCAGTCTTACTATGAGGCAACAGAGGACAAGGCGGTGCTTAGCTTTATGAAGAAATATTTTGATTATCAGTCAAAGATTCCGCGTGACAAACTCTTCAAAGGTGATAAGCGCGGCCACTGGCAAAAAATGCGCGCAGGTGAAAACCTTGAGAGCATTTACTGGCTATACAATAGAACTGGTGATGCCTCGTTGCTTGAACTTGCAAAGGTTGTCTTTGAATCCACAAGTAACTGGACTGAGGGTGTAGCATCAAACCATGGTGTTGATATTTGCATGGGGATTCGCCAACCAGCGGTCTTTTATCAGTATTCAAAGGATTCAAAACATTTGAGTGCTGTAGAACGGAACTACAAGACTGTCATTGATGAATTCGGTCAGTGCTCTGGCGGGATGTTTGCCGCTGATGAAATATGTCGCAAGGGTGCCATAGACCCGTGTCAGGCTGCAGAGACATGCTCGATGGTAGAGTTTATGAATAGTTTCGAATCGCTGTTAAAGATTACAGGTGAACCGGCCTATGCTGACCGCACCGAGACAATTGCATTTAATTCCCTACCGGCTGCCATGTCTCCAGACATGAAGAGTTTACACTATCTTACTGCGCCGAATCTGGTTCAGTGTGATAGGAATGAGAATCACAATTTTCAAAATCAGTTCCTGTTGCTGCCATTCAGTCCATGGTGGTATCGTTGTTGTCAGCACAATGTAGCTCAAGGCTGGCCTTACTATGCTGAACACCTATGGGTTGCCACACAAGGAAATGGTCTCGCTGCAGCGCTATTTGCCCCATGTGAGGTCACAGCAAAGGTGGCAGATGGCTCAACGATCACTATACTGGAAGAAACAGATTATCCATTCGACGAGAGAGTCAATTTCACGATGAACTGTAAAGAGTCTGTCTCATTTCCTTTGGCATTGCGCATACCGTCTTGGTGTTCGAGTCCAAAGATTTCTGTGAATGAACATGAGGTTGACACAAAGGGATCGACCGGAAAATGGGTTACTATTAAAAGGCAATGGAAGGCGGGTGACAAGGTGCGCCTTGATCTGCCTATGAAGCTTGGCGTCACAGTATGGGAAAAGATTGGAAACTCTGTATCAGTGCATAGGGGCCCTTTGTCATACTCTCTCAAGATAGGTGCCAAGTGGACTCGGTATGAAGGGAGCGACAAGTGGCCAACATTTGAGGTCTTTCCTACAACTCCATGGAATTATGGATTGATTATTAACCACAAGGATCCATCTTTATCTTTCAAGGTGGTCAAAAAAAAGCGGGTTGCTGATCAGCCATTCACGATTGAAAACGCACATATTGAAATTCACACAAAGGGCAAGAGGATCCCAAACTGGAAGGTCTTTAACAATACAGTCGGCAAGCTCCACAAGAGCCCGATTAAAAGCGATCAACCAGAGGAGGACATCATATTGATTCCAATGGGCTGTGCAAGGTTGAGAATTACTTCTTTCCCAATCATAGGAAATGGGCCAGATGCCAATGACTGGCCTGAACTGCCTTTACCGAGGCATCAAGCCTCTCATGTGCATGATGATATATTTGCGCCAAGTGATGGTCTAGTACCGCGGGCTTCCACTGATGTACAATGCCCAAGATTTACATGGGGAGATCATCGTGGGACAACAGAGTGGATCACATACGAATTTGATTCTCAGAGAACAATCTCATCATGTGAGATCTATTGGTATAGCGATAAAGCTCATCGAAAAGTTAATCTCCCCGAGTCCTGGAAGCTCTTTTATCATAATGAGAAATCGTGGAAGGAGGTAAATGGCGCGACAGAGTACGGAATCAAACTCAATCAGTTTAATAAAGTCAAGTTTGATCGGCGTTGTTGAACTTGACAAGAAAAATCTACGAGTTATAACATAATAAAGAAGATTAGAGGGGGAAAGTTATGCGCAAAGAGGGGGTAAAGAACGGG